>NZ_DBFCCJ010000078.1:0-2481 GCF_048380235.1 Ventrimonas sp.
CTTCCCGGATTGCTTCTTGAATTTCCTTTACCGTACACATAGTCATTCCTTTCCTTTCGTTGTATGGGTTTATGAGCGGCGGCGTTTTCCCGGTTTGAAATCGAGGATATGTCCCTCAATCACACGAGCGTAACGCTTGATTTTGATCTCCCGGCGCTGTTGACTTTGCAGGGCGGCCTGATACCCGTCCTCAGTCAAAAACAACCGCATTTCATCTCCGGGGCTGCCGTAAGCAGTGCTGGGACGCAGGACGGAAAACTCGATCATCCAGCGGGTATTATCCCAAAACCTCTCTACGGCGAGAATGTTGTGTCCTTTCAGCTCACGGGCTGAAATATCCCTCATAGGCGGCTCCTTTCATCGTTCCTGGTCTCTCTGACGCTTTTTCTGCCATGCCTCCAGCAGCTTGATGATGGTTTCCTGCATCCGCTGGGGCGTGTAGCTTTTGGGGAAATACTTCCGCAAAGTGTCAGAGGTAAATGTCACTCGGTCCAGATCACTTTTCTTTTCCTCACCCATGATGACACGCATCATATCGAGGGTCAGATGCCCCTCTTGGCTGTATTTCTTGAGCCGCTGGGCTTGGGAAAGAGAAGGGGTAGCCTGTTCACTGTCCATCGCGTCCAGCAGGTCTACCTGTTCCTCCTTTTTGAGAAAGGACAACTCATAGGCAGGGTTCAGGGCAATCTTCTTTTCATCCACCATATCCATCAATTCAGGAATCAGCTCTGTCAGACGGATAAATCTCTTAATCTGTGATTTGCTATCTGGACTGTTCTCCGCGATTTTTTCTGCCGCAGTCAACTTCGGCCCAACTTGGGCCGAAGTTAAATCCGTCCTGGCTCCTTGGTGCTTAATGGCATCCAGCTTCATTTTATAAGCAAATGCTCTTTCACTGGGGAGCAGGCTTTCTCGTTGTAAATTGCTGTCAACCATAATGATTGTAGCGGCATCATCATCCAAATCCCGAACAATGACCGGCATGGTCTCCTTTTCTGCCAGTTCACTGGCTCTGTGCCGCCTGTGTCCGGCTACCAGCTCATAACCGCCCTCCGGGTCCGGTCGGGCAATGGCCGGAACCAGAACGCCATACTGCTTGATACTGTCAGCGGTCTCCATCATGGCTTCGTCATCCTTGACTTTGAATGGGTGGTTCTTGAACGGATGCAGTTCAGACAACGGAATTTCCTGAATCTTTTCCAGCTTTGCATCCTGGCGGCCTTCTTCGGTGGAGAACAGATCATCTACCGATGCCAGCTCTATTTTTTTCGCGCTGCTTTTCAAGTTTCAACACCTCCTTCGTCAGATTTTTGTAGCCCTCTGCCACCTTGCCGCCGGGATCATGGGCAAAAATGCTTTTTCCCTCGGCGCTGATTTCCTTTGCCCGGACAGAATGGGGAATCTCTGTGCCGAATACTTTGATCTTGCTGCCATAGGTCTCTCGCAAAAGTGCGGAAATCTCTTTGGCAAAGTTGGTTCGGCTGTCAACCATCGTCAGCAGGATACCGTCTATCTGGAGCTTGGGGTTGATCTGCCGCTTTACCTTGTTTACCGTGGAGAGCAGCTGTTCCAGCCCTTTGGCGGGCAGATACTCCGCCTGAACGGGAATTATAATCCTGTTTGCAGCGGCCAGCGCATTGACTGTGAGCATCCCCAGGGAGGGCTGGCAGTCGATGAGGATATGGGAGTATTGCCCCTTCAGCGTGTCCAGATATTGCCGCAAGATAGTCTCACGACTCATGGCATTTACCAGGGATACTTCCATACCGGATAACTGGATGTCCGCAGGCATCAGGTCTACACCCTCTGGGTGGTGCAGGATACCCTCGCCGGGACGAAGCGGCTCATCCATCAGGATACGCCCCATAGCGTCCGACAGCGTAAAGGGCAGCTTGTCCGGTTGTGGATTGCCCAGGCTGATAGTCAGGCTTCCTTGCGGATCTCCGTCGATCAGCAGGACTTTCTTTCCGGCCTGTGCCAAACCGATTCCAAGATTGGCACAGGTGGTGGTTTTGCCAACGCCGCCCTTCTGGTTGGCGATGGCGATGATTTGCGTGTTCATTGACTTCACCTCATTTCTGATTGTTGCTGTTGCTTCTGGAAATAGAAAAAGCCGCCACTCCAAAATAAAAAGTGAAGTGACGGCTCTTTCTATGGCCGGAATATGAGTTCCTGAAATGAAAAAAGCACCCAGTCATTTTACACTGAGTGCTGTATCAAATTCATATTCAATTATTCAAATTAGGTCAAACTATGCCAAACTGCCACAGCCAAAAACGAGGGGAAAGATGGCTGAAAAGTAGCCCCCAAAACACCCACAAAATCGGCTCTCGGTTAACCACTTTGGGCACCACTTGACCCTCTTTTTGCCCTCTTTTTGGCCGGTTAACCACTTGCGGACCACTAAAAATTGGGTGAAAACGGCTCTCGTTTTGCTAAATTTGGTCAAACTATATCAGCCCGTTTAGATATAGTAAAACC
>NZ_DBFCCJ010000079.1:0-2565 GCF_048380235.1 Ventrimonas sp.
TACAAAATTTCACAGCATCTGCTTATTCTGTATAGTCTGACCGAACTTTCGGACTCTATTAGTTATTCTTTAAATTTTTATTTTGCCAGAGCTGCGCCCAATGCCTTGCATGCTGCTACTGCATCATCGTCCGGAGTCAGGTTTGCGATCACACCCTCACCGTTTACTACGGTTGCGCCTGCCTCGGTCATGCGGTCTGCCCATTTTCGCATCCACTCGCCATCGCCCCAGTCATAGGAACCAAAGAGGCCAACGGTCTTACCTGCGCAGATCCCCTCCACCGCAGTTACGAAATCATCCATCTCTGCATCCAGTTCCTCATCGCCCATAGCGGAAGCACCCAGCGCGAAGCTATCTGCATCCTTTAACATGGAAACATCTGCTGCGGATACCTCCATCACATTTGCTTTTCCGCCTGCCTCTTCTACACCCGCGCCTACAGCCTCAGCCATAACCTGGGTGTTTCCGGTGCTGCTCCAGTAGATTACGTTTACTTCTTTCATGTTCGTGTTCTCCTTTCTATTTTCGGGTTATTTCCGCTTACGATACTGCCACATGGGACAATGTCCGTCCGCACATGATCTCTTTTAAAGCCTGCTCCTTCACCCTGTCATAAAGATCAAAGATTTTTTCTGCTTCTTTGGGATTCTGGTATACTTTCCAGTAACGGGAAGTCAGGCTGTTTTCCCCACGGTTATCAATAAAGCCCTGCACATCGCCCACCGGATATCCGAGCAGAACACCCAGCTCATGAGGAAACTCTTTTGAAATTCCGGCATAGAGCTGGTATCTTCTTCTCAGACGCACCAGAACCGATGCCACTTCAAAACTCTCATAGCCACAGCTGCGTAAAAACTCGCGCACTTCCCGGTTTTTCAAATGCCATTCCAGCTGCTCGTAGCGGTAAAGGAATAATACTTCCTTTTCGGCATCTGCATAAAGCGGGATGCAGATAATTCTGCTCTTCTTTAAATACGCCCGAATCTTGCGCCATCCGCCCGGTTTCATGGTGATCAGGTTGGAAATCTTCACCCCTTTTAACACCGGTGCGCACTGTGTCACAACACGAAAACCAAATTTTTCTTCCGGTGTGCAATTGTTAAGAAAATGAAGCATGGTCTCTGCTGACATACGCCGTCCCTCCTGTGGAATCCCTTCGAGTTACCTTTCGCTAACCCGATGTGTCTATGTTAGCATATGCTAACTAATAAGTCAATCGGATCACATGAAAGAAATTCTCAATAATATTCTATTGAGAAAATTTTGCTGTCCTGAGCTCATTTTTTGAGATATATTTACTCATTATTACAATTTCATTACATTCGTTGATTTTCTGTGAATCTCCTGTTACCATGTTCCACGGAGGTAATCAAGCATGAACAAAAGCAAATATCTCATCGGAGATGTGGCAAATCTTATGGGGATGAGCCGGGACACACTCCGCCACTACGAAAAACGCGGTCTGCTCACCGCAAGAAAAGCCGCCAACGGCTACCGCTACTATACAGAAGTTGATATTTCCAGATTCATCAGCATCCTTTATCAGCGAAAAATGGATATCGGACTGGATGACATTGCCACACTGTGGGATGAGCACGGCTCCGTGGATTCCCCGAAACACCTGTGCGACATCATCCGGCAGCGCCTGAATGAAGAGGAAGAAGCCATTCGAAATCATAAACGTACCATTGCGCGCCTGAGGATGAGCCAGAAGGACTGTGAAAATATTCAGAAGTATACCGGAAAGGTCATGCAATGTACCATGCCGCCTTCCTACATCATTGATCCGACAGTGGACTTTCATGATGGAATTGAGCAATGGTTTCAGTATACCAGGGAACATGCAGGCCTGGATAACATGTACCTGTTTGATGAATACCAGATCCATGCAGAAACTGAATCTGTGTCCCTGACCTTGGACTATCAGAATTCCCAGCTGCTTCTGCATGAGGATATGGCAGAATATACAGATTATCCAATCACAGCAGATATTCCGGTCACAAATTCCAAAATCCGCTATCTGTCAACCTTTTGTGCTTCCCAGGACCGCGTTCCATCACTTTCGACTGTGCAGTTCCTGATGACCTATGCCAGACAAAACCACCTGCCGGTCTGCCCACGGCTGTTTTCAACCTTTGTCCTGCAGGGGATCTGCGATCAGAAGCAGTGCTATTATCTGCAGTTATTTCTTCCTTTATCCAGTCTGACCAATCTTCATTTAATATGAATATTGATAATATCAACATTTAAGTGGAACTGGCTTATTAATTCTGATGATAACAAAAAACAGGCATAATCAACCTTCTGATTTCTACCTGGTTTTCTTCTATATTATTAGCTATGACTTCCTATAGAATTCAAGGTGTCTTTCTTTTATGCCAAATCACGAACTTGCTCATTTATAGTACAGTGAACTACATCGGCAATTGAATTACCGAGCATCTGATTACGAAGCATAGCTCCGTAGCTTCAGAGGTGCGTCCATGACACCCGTACTGCTACCCAGATGGGTTACACAGCTACTTTTATTGTTTTTGTACTGCTCAGCCCGGTTACGGGCATATC
>NZ_DBFCCJ010000080.1:0-52837 GCF_048380235.1 Ventrimonas sp.
TATCGTCGGATATTTTCTTCCGATACCGAGCCGATTGTTTCTACATAATATGAGTGATTCCAAAGTTGACCTTTCCAAAGTTTCTGGCGAATCGCCGGATATTTTTCAAAGAGTTTTCTTCCTGTAATTCCTTTTAAATACTTTACAATATCAGTCACTGACATTTTCGGTGGTGCAGACACAAAGCAATGGATATGATCACCTTCACCAGCTTCAAAACGATGAACTGTAAAACCTTTATCGGATGCTATTTTCTGAACCAGTTCTTTTAGATAAGTCTCAATCTCTGCCGATAAAATCTTCCTGCGATATTTCACAGACCACACCACATGGTAGTTGATATTGTATACACAAGTTCTCGAATGTATTAAATTCTGTTTCAGACGCTTTCATCTCGGCAATTGAATAACCGAGGATTCTCGCTTATTATCCTAAAGTGAAATACAGTATAGGTGGTTTTGATGTACTTGTCAAGGCGGTGCCGGCTTTCTCCATGCACTTATCGAAAATCTGTTTATTCCGTTTCTTCTCCGTTATCCTTCGGCACTCCGTCAAATTCTGTTACCTTTGCGTATTGTTTGTTTGATTCCATAGTGTCTGATTCCTCTTTTTTTCAGGTCTCATGACTGATTTTATTTTTGTCTATATAACTATTTGTTAGCTTTTATTTTCGGAAACTGCACATGCTCTGCCAGGAGCCACAGAGATAGAAGATTTGGATATGCCATCAGGCCATTCACCAGATCCGACACGATCCAGACAAGCTCCAGACGGCAGATGCACCCCAGCCAGACGGCCAGAAGATAAAGGATGGTATACAGATATTCCGTATTTACACCAGGACACAGGTACTCTGCCAGATAAGAAAACATCTGTCTTCCTATATAGTACCAGCCAACAATAGTGGCAAAAGCGAACGCAGCCATGCTGGCGGACACCAGAAATCCGCCAAAACCGCCGAGAATTTTGGTAAAACAGAAGGAGGTAAGGGCAGCGCCATCCAAACCAGACTCCATTCCTGCGCACAAAATCACCAGAGCCGTCAGCGTGCAGATCACAATCGTATCAACAAACACCTCAAACATGGCCCACATCCCCTGTTCCTCCGGTGTGGTATCCTCCGCCGCGCCATGCAGCACCGCAAGCGTTCCAAGTCCCGCTTCGTTAGAAAACACGCCCCGGGCCAGGCCAAAACGCACACTTCGTGAAAACAGAAATCCGGCAATTCCACCTCCGGCCGCCCCAGGCGTCCAGGCTTCTTTCAGAATCTGTCCAAGCACCACCGGAATGCTGCGTCGGCACACCACCAGAACCCACACGGAAAAGAAAAAATAAATCCCCGCAGACAGCGGCACAAACCAGGAAGTCATCCGGGAAATGCGCCGGATTCCTCCCCACACCACTGCAGCTGTCAGGGCCGTTACCAGAAGCGCCGCAATTTCCTGCTTCATACCGGCTTCATAGCAAAGTGTTTCACTTACCGCATTCGCCTGTACCATGCATCCCATCCCCAGAGAAGCCAGTACCGCAAACAGCGCATAAATCAGTCCCATGCTCCGGCAGCCCAGGCCCCGCTCCATGGACACCATGGGACCGCACTGCCACGCGCCATCCGGCCTGCGATAACGGTACTTCTGTCCCAGGCTGGTCTCCGTATAAGCCGTGGCCATGCCGATGAGGGCTGAAATCCAGAGCCAGAACACGGCACCGGGACCACCGGCAGTCAATGCCGTCGCCACGCCGACAATATTGCCTGTGCCGATGGTAGCAGCCAGAGCAGTGCAGGAGGTCTGGAATGAAGAAACCGAACCGTTTCCAAGACTTCCCACCGTCTTTTTCCACCAGTATGGCAGTTTCCGGATCTGGAATCCACCAGACTTCACGGTAAAGAACAGTCCTGTCCCCAGAAACAAAAGCATCGTCCACGGCCCCCAGACGATTTCGTGTAACAGCTGCAATGTCTGCTGCATGGTTATCTCCATACACATGCTATTCATTCTAACTTATGCACATGTAATTTGATATTTGTCAGTGAATGTTGTATACTGATAATCAGACTCAGGCTCTGTGCCTGAAGATTATCCCAAAAAGGACAAACGTTACTATGAGCAATGAAGAACCTTTATCTGGCACTCTGAATCTTACCATTCAGGATCTGAACCACAAAATTGACGCTATCTACCGCCACGGCTTACTGCAGGAAGAATATTCCCGTCAGGTTCACGACTACGGTGAGGGCAATCTGATGACAGAAACTGAAGCCCACACCCTAGGGTACATTTGCGATAACCACGAGGTCACCGTGACGCATCTTGCAGAAACCTTTTTCCGCACCAAGGGAACTATTTCCAAGCTTCTGGCAAGGCTGGAGGAAAAAGGACTCATTGCCCGCATACAGAGAGACGGAAATAAAAAATGGGTCTATTTTAAACCAACTGAAAAGGGATTGCGCGCCAATGAACTTCACCGTTCCTATGACCGCGTGAAAACACTGGAAATGCTGGAAGCGCTCCTCAAAGACAGCACTATAGAAGAAATCGAAAGCTTCTACAAAATTACCGCACTGCGGACCCTATTCTTAGAGAAGCGGCGGCAGAATAATTCAAACTCTTTATAATCTTCTGCATATAGTTTCATACAGAAACTATATACAATATTTTTCTCCATTTTTTATGCATATTGCTAATCTTTTTTAAGAAAATCGCCATTTTATTGACGTTTTTTTTAATATATGTTATCCTCATCTCATCAATTAGTTTCACAGTGAAACTAATTATCAAAAAAGGAGGATGGTACTATGTCACAAGAATCAAAACGCTATGCGGAAACTTATGGGGGCATGCTCGGAGCAGTCACGCCACTGATCGTCATGATTGGCTCCATGCTCGTGATGGTTGCATTTGGGATGCGCTCCACTAAGAATTTCTGGGCAGCCGGGTATCTTGCAGCTATGAGTGGCTTTCTTGTATATAAAGACAAAAAAGTCTTTCAGAAGGCTCTAATCAACGGTGTGCGCGATAACATCTTTGCATTTATGATTGCATGCTTCCTGTTCGCAGGTGTTATGTCCAAAATTCTAACTGCGTCTCATCTGGTAAATGCTCTGCTTTATGTACTTGCAAAAATCAATCTTTCTCCGGCCTTTATGCCGATTCTCTGCTTCTTCATGTGCGTGATTCTATCCAGCGCCACAGGAAGCGCAGCAGGTGCCATGAACACAGCCGGTCCGGTTATGATTCCGTTGGCAGTTGGTATGGGCTGTAATGTCAATCTTATCTGTGGGCCATCCTGGCAGGAAGCTGCTTCGGCGATAACCTGGCACCAATATCTGACACAACTATTGCTTCTTCTCTTTCCCAGGAAGTTGATGTCATGAAGGTAGTTCGTTCCCGACTGAAATATGCACTGATTGCAGGTGGTATCTCCACTGTGCTCTTTATCGCGTTTGGCTTTATGCAGAATGGGAACGGCACGGTCGAAGCAGCAACGGTAGATGCTACCTACGCATCCAGCCTGGTATTTCTGATTGTTCCGGTTCTCGTTGTTGTCCTGATGTTGACCGGACGTGGTCTTTTTACCGCCCTGCTGATCAGTGAATTAGTTGGCATCATCATGTTATTCTGCTTTGGTTATCTGACTCCGATGCAGCTTGTCGCTACCGACGGCCTGATTGCCACCGCATTTGAAGGCATGATCGGCTCCATTATCTTTATCCTGTTCATCTTCATCATGGTAAGCCTGATCCAGGAAGCCGGCGTACTTGACGCTATTCTGAATTTCATGAGAAAACATGCACAGTCCGAACGTTCCGCAGAGATTGCAGCCGGCGCTATGGTCAGCCTGGTCGGCATTGCAATCAGCAGCGGTACTTCCGCAATCTCCTTCTGCGGTCCGATCATCCGCCAGCTTTTGCGCCCATTCAAAATTGACCGTGCCCGCGCGGCAAACCTTCTGGATGGCCTTGGATGTGGCGTCGGCTATCTGGTTCCAACCAACCCAGGCTGTTTAAATCTGGCTGCAATTGCCATAGCAAGCGGAGTTGTGACAGATGGTTACAGCGCAATTTCTTTTGTAGGATACAATTTCCACAGCATGGCTCTGGCTGTTGTCTTCTGGTTCGCAATTCTCACCGGATGGGGACTCCGTCATGAGACCGATGAAGAGCTTGCCGCTGATGGCATCGTTATTGAAAATAAATAAAGAGGTAAAAACACTATGAAACAGTACGATCTTGAAACCGTGATCCGCCGCGTCGGTCTAGGCAGCGGAAAATGGGATGAAATTCAGAAAATTCTTGGCTATACCCCGGAGGATGTGATTCCCTTCTCCGTTGCGGATATGGAGTTTGTTCTTGCTCCGGAAATTTCCGAAGGACTCCAGAACTACTTAAAGAACTGTGTACTCGGCTACGCCCAGCCTACAGAGGAATACAAGGAAGCGGTAAAAGGCTGGCTGTCACGCCGCCACGGCTGGAACATCGAGACAGACTGGATCCGTGATACTCCGGGTGTCATCAACGCATTCTTCACCGCAGTCAAGGCATTTACCAAAGAGGGAGAAGGAGTCATGCTGATGACCCCCGTCTACTACCCCATGTACTTTGCGGTATCCCGCCACAACCGCAAGCTGGTGGAAAACAAGCTAGTCCGCACCGGTGATACCTACGAAATCGACTTTGATGATTTTGAAGCAAAAGCAAAGGATCCAAACACCAAACTCCTGATTCTCTGCAGTCCCCACAACCCAAGCGGACGTGTATGGCGCAGAGAAGAGCTGGAACGTATTGGCCGTATCTGTATGGACAATCATGTTCTGGTGGTTTCTGATGAAATCCACTTTGATCTGATAAGTCCGGGATATAAACATATTGTCTTTGCTTCCATCTGTGAGGAATTCGCAATGAATTCCATTACCTGTACCGCACCAAGTAAAACCTTTAACCTGGCTGGTCTCCAGACCGCAAACATCATTATTCCAAACCCAGAGCTTCGGGAACGTTTCTATGATGAGCAGAAGAAAGATGACGGCAATCCGAAATGTAATATTCTGGGGCTGGAGGCCTGCAAAATTGCCTACACTGAATGTGAAGACTGGCTGGAGCAGGTATTAACCGTAATTGAGCGCAATCGCCAAATTATCACAGATTTCATAAAAAAAGAGTTCCCGCAAATCCAAATTATGAAACTGGAAGGTACCTATCTTCTCTGGATGGATTTCAACGGTCTTGGCATTGAATGTCATGAGCTTGCTAAAATTCTGAAAGAGGAAGCGTACCTATTCTTCGATGAAGGCTTCATTTTTGGAGAATCCGGAGAAGGCTTCGAACGCTGGAATCTAGCCTGCCCGACCAGATACATTGAAGAAGGACTGAAACGTTTAAAAAACACCTTGCACAATCATATATAATTTTTTAATCACGCCCGAAAGGTACGCATAGCTTCTTCCCCCTTGCTTTGCGTGCCTTTTGTATTTTACCTCATCTTGTGCTATAATCCAGCTATAGGAGGTATTCTTATGCCCGGATTTACTACACACTATATCTTAGGAATGAAGGCCTACAACGACCTTCCCAACAATCAGTTAAAATACATCATTGCCAAATACCGCTGGCTCTACCAGCTGGGCCTGCAGGGGCCGGATATGTTTTTCTACAATATTCCCGTTCTGCGCCACCGGGACTACCGCAACGTTGGCTCCTATATGCATGAGCATCACATCCAGGAGTTCTTTGTCTGCTATCTGCAGCATTTAAGCGAAGTGAAATCCCGTCAACAGAGAGAAGAAGGACTGGCTTACTTCTGTGGCTATTTAAATCACTACATCGGAGACTCCATCTGTCATCCTTATGTGTATGGACGCATCGGCTACGATGCCAAAGCTCCAAACAGCCAGGCCCATGGCCGCCACGCTTCCCTGGAGAATGACATTGATGCCATACTCCTGTGGAAATACAAGCACAAAAAGCCTTCCCAGTTCAACCAGGCAGCAACCATCTGCTTAAACGGCATGGAAACCCAGTTTATCTCCCGTTTCCTTGCCGACTGTATCAATGAGACATATTATCCCATCACCTACAGCAACAACTTCCAGGTAACCCCTGCCATGATCCACCGTTCCATTCTGGCTTTGCGCTTCGGCTGCCGGACCCTGGCAGATCCAAAGGGATCCAAACGCAATAAGATTGCCTTCGTGGAGAAGCTGGTCCTGAAAAATCCAGTGGCATCCCAGAAGCTGGTCACCGATGAGATCAATAACCCACGTGAAGTCCTGAACATCGACCATGACATCTGGTGCAACCCCTGGGACCGCAGACTTGCCTCAAAAGCCTCCTTCCCTGACCTGTTCCGGCAATGCCTGCACAAGAGCAACAATGTCTACGCCATCATCAATTCCTATCTGACCGGCGAACTGCCAAACACCAAAGAAAACATGGACCGGCTGCTGGATGAGCTTGGAAGCTACTCCTACCACAGTGGACTTTTTGTTCCGGATTAATAATCCCAAATAGACAAGCGCCGATACAGAACCATTTCGTTCCGTATCGGCGCTGCTTATTTATATGCAGATTTTACTGTTCCGGGTAATCTTTTCCGAACCAGGTGGCAATGATGCCATATGGCGTTTTTGGCGTTACCAGCGAAACGGCCACCATAATGATGGTGGAAAGAAGCGTTGCCATAACTGCCGCGTTCATTCCAAGAGATAACGGAAGGATGCCCTTATCAATCAGAAGGAACAGCGCAATACCGCTGATGATTCCGGCTACTGCGCCGTACTCATTTGCCGGTTTCCAAAACAGACCTAACAGCAATACATGGAAGAATGCTACCGTCATACCACCACTTGCATAAGTAATCAGGGAGGCCAGCAGTTCCGGCGGGTCACATGCAAACAGGAATACAATAATTGCAACTACAATGATACTACACATATTCAGCTTCTTGACTGTCTCTGGCTTTGCGTTCGGATTAATCAGCTTGCTGTATATGTCACTCACAAAGGTACCTGCAAGAGATACAACCATACCGCCTACAGAAGACTGAACCGCGCCGCACACACCGGCAAGAACCAGTCCTGCTGCCCACGGCGGCATTGCCGTAACAGCCAGTGTCGGGATACCAAGATCTGCGGTTGCAAGACTTCCCTCCGGGAATAGATACTTGATTGTAAAACAGAGTCCATTTAAGCCTAACAGCCAGATTGCCACAACTACGGTTCCGACCTTGATTGCCTGATGCAGGGTACGGGAA
The DNA here is from genome assembly GCF_048380235.1 of Ventrimonas sp. NCBI lineage: Bacteria > Bacillati > Bacillota > Clostridia > Lachnospirales > Lachnospiraceae > Ventrimonas > Ventrimonas sp. The sequence continues at coordinate 7,251 of NZ_DBFCCJ010000080.1, forward strand.
TCTTTATAAGTCAGTGCCGTCATCGTAACATGCGGCAAGGTAAACGTAGCCATACCCCAGAGGAACGCGAAGGAGAATACCATTCCAACACCCTTTACCGGCATAAACCACTCCGGCTGCTGCTCAATCAGCGCCTGGATGGTCCCGGTATAACTGAGGCCGGTGCTGCGGATTCCCATGAAAAACAGGATTATAACAGATACCGTCATAACAATGCCCTGAATCACGATTGCTGTTGCTACACCCTTAATGCCGCCTGTCACAGCTGCAATGATAACCAGTACGGTGAAGATTGCCAGACCGATACGGTAATCCTGACCGGTCAGAATCTGGAAGATTCGTCCGCCGCCCGTAATAGTCGAAACCGCAAATGCTCCCAGAAAGAAGAGTACGACAAAGCTGCACAAAAAGCCAACCAGCTTATTTTTGTTATAACGGTGCATCAGAAGTTCCACAAAGGTCTGGGAATTTGTTCTGCGGGCTACAATGCCTACACGTTTGCCGATTAGTCCCAGTACCATGAAATTGGAACACATAGACCAGAAACAGCATACCATCCAGATAGCGCCGAAGGTATAGGTAAAACCCGGCACACCCATGAACACACCAGCTCCCGCAACACCTGCAGAAACCATCATAGCAGTCATCAGAATACCACCATCACGGCCACCGGTATAGAATTTGCTGATATAGTCTCCCTTGCCTTCCTTCATGGCCCGCCGGGAATAAAGACTGTATCCCAGCAACAGAATCGTATAAATTGCAAACACAGCTACAATTGTAGTTCTTGTACTACTTGACATTTCCATAAAAGACTGCCCCCTTTCTACCCGGCATTATTTCTTTTCTCTCGGTTTTACAGTTCCACGCTCTGTAATGTCCATATCCCGGTAAACAAAGGTAGTGATCAGGATTACTGCGACTACCATACCGATCAGAATGCAGATTTCACAGAAAATCCAGAGCGGAAAACCAAAGACATACGTATAATGCTGCGGATCAGGTCCGTTTACCATGTAAAGATTCAGGATCATCAGAACCGTAAAGACACAAAAGGTTCCAATGGTAACCCAGAATTCTTTTGCAGTCTGGACAAAACGCTCATCCGGCTCAATCTCAGAAAACTCATAATCGCGGCTATTCGGATCTATTTCTCTTTTTCTCATATGTAATCCCCTCTGCCATCATGGCCTCTACAAACTACTTTCCGTTAAATTCCGGTACTCTCTTCTCAGTAAACGCTGCAATGGCTTCCTTGAAATCATGAGAGTACATCATGTTGTCCATGAAGCTGTTCTGCTCTACCATAAACTGATCATACAGTCGGGCATCCATGTTGCGGCAGAAATTCTGCTTGAAGATGCTGACTGCGCGATAGCAGGATGCGGCCATCTCATGAGCAAATTTATCTGCCTCATCCCAAACCTCTGCCTTCGGAACTACCTTCATGACAGTACCATATTGATACAGCTCCTCCGCCGTAACCGGATTGCCGGTAAATGCCATCCATTTCGCCTTATGTAATGGAACGATCATGCGGGCAAATACGCCTGCCGCCGGAATTCCAAGCTTTACTTCCGGGATACCAAATTTCACACCCTCTCCTGCAATGATAAAGTCACTGGCTGCCGCAACGCACATGCCTGCCCCCATTGCCGCACCCTGTACCGCACAGATAACCGGCTTCTTGCAATCCCATACGGCACCAGCTGCCTTGCCGCAGCACTCTGCGGAGTAGTTGGCCTTGGTGCGGGAATCAAAGGAATCAAATGCGCTGATATCATTTCCGCCGCAGAAAATTTTTCCATTGGCACGAACTACCACAACCGCAACGTCATCGCGTTCACCCAATTCCAGAAGGGTATTTGCAAACTCTACGTACATCTCGTTTACAAATGCGTTTGCCGGTCCTCTATTTAAGGTTACATAAGCAATTTTATCTTTTACTTCCATTAAAATATCCGACATGTTGTTTCCTCCGTTTTTTGTTATTGTTGTGTTCAGCCTTTCATAATCGCCTTTAAGCCGCCCCAGTCTTCCTGGAACAGTGCTGCGTCCATTTCTTTTAAATCCGGAGAGATGACCGGCTTAAAATCCATGTTTGCCAGAATATCCTTCTCCAGATCAATGCCCGGTGCAATCTCGGTCAGCATCAGTCCATCTTTTGTCAGTTCAAATACACCTCGTTCAGTGATATACATAACGTCCTGTCCGGACTCTACCGCATAATCACCACTGAAGGTAACCTGCCCGACTTTGGAAACAAACTTTCGGAACTTTCCTTCATTTATAATGTGAATCTTACCGTCTTTTACTTCGGTCTGAAGCTTACCTGCCATAAAGGCGCCACAGAAAATAACTTTCTTTGTCGGTTGGGTAATATCTATGAAACCACCCGGTCCGTTAAAACGTGGTCCAAATTTGCTGACATTGACATTTCCGCGTTCATCTGTCTCGGCAAGTCCAAGAAATGCTGCTCCAAGTCCGCCACCGCAGTACCAGGTGAACTGTACATCCTCATCCAGGAAACACTCCGGATTCCAGCAGTTTCCGAATGCTTTTCCGGTAATGGCAACACCTCCTACGGTTCCAGATTCACTGGTTAAGGTAACATATTTTCCGCATTTTTCTTCATTTACGACAGAAGCAATATTCTGCGGGATACCAATGCCAAGATTAATGCTGGTTCCCTTCTTTAACTCCATAGCCGCACGGCGCGCAATCACTTTTGCTTCCGTTAAAGGCAGCTTTGGAAATTCAGCCAAATCTGCCTTTATATTGCCTGCCATAGCCGGATTATAAGCAGATGCCTCATTTTGTTGGTGAGTATGAATATCTTCATTGATGACTACATAGTCGATAAAAATTCCCGGTACATGAACGGTTCTTGGGTGGATAGTTCCAGCTGCTGCCTTATATTTTGCCTGTGCGATGACAATACCGCCACATTGCTTCACAGCCATAGCCAGGGAAAGGGCCTCACTGTTGATACTCTCCTCCTCGAAAGTCAGATTTCCGTGAGTATCGACGGTAGTTCCACGAATCAGTCCTACATTCAACACCGGCTTTGGATAGAACAGATATTCCTCTCCTTCAAAATTAATTACTTTACAGATATCTTCTGTAGACACCTGGTTCACCTTGCTGCCCTCCAGACGTGGATCCGCATAGGTTTTTAATCCAATCTTAGTCATCAGACCCGGGCGACCAATCGCAATCTCATGATACATATGAAGAATATTTCCCATCGGCCAGCAGTACGCCTCAATCTTGTTTGTATTACACAGTTCCATAATTTTCGGGGATGCTCCTAAAAATCCACCATTCCAGCGTTTCAGCATTCCCTCATGTGCCCAGTGATCCCACCCATATTCGGTGATCGGGTTATTGCCCTGGTGCGCGCCATAGAAAAGGGTCAGATTTTTCGGTTCTCCGGTTTCCAGAAATCTGGCTTCCGTGGAGCGTATCACGTCCTCACAAAGTCCCATCAGTGCCATTCCTGCAGAAGCAACCGTATCACCATTCTTGATGAGGTGTGCCGCTTCCTTTGCTGTAACAAATCCTTTCAATTCCGCTCCTCCTTCGTTATTTTTTTATCATTTATCACAATTATACTAAATCTCAGAAAAATTTATATGGATTTTCTGTTTCTTTCCACGGAATTCCGGTTCTATTTTCTGTGCGTTTATACTGCAAAACTAGCAGTTTTTTTGACAAAATAGCAGTTTTGTGCTATATTATATACAGTGTTTATAGAAGGATGGTCTTTATGGCAGAAAATTTACTAAACTATGAATGGCAGGCACTTTCGCAGCTTATCTACCGCATGAATCGCTGTAGAGATTATATGGAATTTTCCAGAACAATTCTTGAACAAATTCAGAGTATTATTCCCTTCTCCCAGGGACTTGTTTTTAAAGCATCCAGAACAGACAACGCTATTACCTTGAGCAATGCCGCTATCGTTCCCCAAAGTCCGGAATTGCAGTATTATGTTGATAAATATATGACAGGATCCTATTCTCCACGTTGGATTTCCTATCTAAACAGTCCATGGAGCAGTGTATTCCGTTATTCCAACATTACACCGGACAATTCCTGGACTGATACTCCGATTTATATAGATATTTTAAAACCACAGAATTTATACTATGCAATCTATATGACTTTCGTCCATCGTGACCAGCCGCTTGGAGCCATTGCCATATGGCGAAAGAATGGACAGGAGGATTTCAGTGACCGGGAATTGTTTATGCTGGAAATGCTGAAAATTCATATTGAGCTAAAGCTGTTCTATCTTCTAAACTTTGAAGTAACGCCCAAGACCTTTTCCGCATATTCCAAGCGCTCCAACCTTACTCAGTTCGCAGAGGAAAAAGGGCTTACCAAACGAGAACTGGAAATTCTCCAGCTTATAAACAACGGCAAAAACGGGCCTGATATCTGTGAGCAGCTTTATATCAGTGATTCTACGCTGAGAAAACATATTCATAACATTTATCAGAAACTGGAAGTTAAAAATCGCGTTCAACTGTTGCAGTCACTTAAAAAAATATGACAGGCAAATTAGCTTGCGATGTGCAGGATATCGCAAGCGTTACCAAAGATTAAGTCGCCGCCATCCATTTTACGGGTAGTGGCGATTTGTTATTTTCTCCCAGTATTTTCATGTAAATACAAGTTAATATTTCAGTTAAAATCTTGCATATTATTTTAATGTATCATATAATACTTATATAGATGAAAGGAGGTTTTCTTATGAGTTTCGCATTTGCCAATATGACCGAAAAATTAATTCCCATTTCTGATTTCAGCCAGGGAAAAGCTGGCAAAATCTTTAATGATGTCGCACAGAATAACAGTGAATATATTGTTTTGAAAAACAACCAGCCTACTGCTGTCCTTATCTCTGTCAAAGAATATCAGGACACCCAGAAAAAGCTGGCCCGCCTTGAAAAATTTATGGAGGCCATTGAGAATATACGTCTGCTGAAGCTTGCCCAGTCCAGATCTTTAGATGACACCACTTCGTTTGAATCCTTTATAACGGAAGAGGGATTTTCCATGGAAGAATTAGAACAGCTCGCAGAAAGCGTAGAAATCGAATGAAAAGATGGAATATAAAAATTACCAAAGAGGCGAAAAAAGATTTTCAACAGCTCGACAATAGCCTGAAAAAGCAGGTAGCCGCCGGTATCATCAAAGTGGCCAGGGCCCCACTTCCCAGTCCACACGGCTATGGAAAGCCTCTCGGCAACAAAAACGGAAAAAATCTAACCGGTTTTTTCAAAATTAAATACAAAGGAATCGGCATCCGCATTGTATATACCCTTGTACTCGCCGATATCACTATGAATATCGTTGTAATTTCTGAGCGTGATGATAATTACTGCTATGACCTTGCGTTTAAGCTATATCAGAAATACGGAGATAAGCTTTTTGAAAATATTTTCTTTGATTTTTAATAGAAAAAACCAGGGATCCCTTATCGGATCACCTGGTTTCCATCTTTCATGCAATAATGCTTTTCTACATTCAGTTCTTTCATCCACGCCTTGGTCTCCGGCGTTGTATACTTCCCATCCTCGTTATCCCACAGCCACTTTGGTGTCGGCCACAGGCAGATTTTCGGGCTGACTGCCTCGTAAAATTCCTTTGTCACGGCATGCTGTCCGTGATGTGCCATCTGTACAATGTCAGCTTTCAGATCTTCCTTCGCCACAGTTTCCAGCACATGGTTGCCGCCGTCCACCTGCAGATCGCCGGTAAACAGAATGGTAACACCGTTTACCAGCATCCGGTATACCATGCTGGCATCGTTTCCGTCCCGCTCGCCGACATGATCGTCATCCGGCTCGTAGCGGTCGTTTAACACGGTGATGCACACATCATCCACTAGGATCTCGTCACCCTTTTTCACCGGGCATGCCTCTCCTTTCGGAAGTCCGGCCAGTGCAGTGAGAATGGCGTCCGCAGTTCCCAGATCGCCAAGCTCATGCTTCTTGTACCAGTCCAGGGAAGCAAAATTATAGTAAATGTGATCGATGGTGATGCCGGTATCTTCCCCATCAGCCTCACTCTGCAGGAGGTTTAAGAGTGCTCCCACATGATCGGTGTGGGCGTGGGTCAGAAACCATGCTGATACATGGCCGCCCCGTTTTTTGATTTCCTCCTTTAAGTAGTCAGCATCGTCCCACCAGCCGCCGTCCACTACGATCAGACTGCCTTTCTTCGTCTCCAGAAGAAACGACATCATCTGGGCTTTCGTCTGTCCGGCCAGCATGGTCAGCTCTGCTCCGCCGAGGATCGGCTCCGTCCGATCTGCAATTTCTTTTTCTGTCTTTCCCTGGGCCTCCAGCTCTTTTGCCTTCTCGCCCTCTGTCACCAGCTCCACATTTTCATAAGCTCCGGTGCTTCCGGTCTGCTCCGTTTTGTGGGCTGATTCTGAAGCATCTGCGCCTTTTTTGTGAGCTGTCCGCTTAACCGCAAACACGCAGCCAAAGGTAAGAAGCAGCACCAGCAATACGCCCAGGATTACAAACCACATATTCCTGTGACGCCGGTAACTGCGGTATCTTCTGGATGCGGCACGGTCGATGGACATCTCCATCTGCCATCCGATTTTCCGGCTGCCGCTTCTTCTAAATCTGTGTCTTCTGCCAAATCTTCTCATAAAATCCCCTTGCTTTTTCCGCATTGCGGTGCTATTATGTTCAATATAATTCAATTTTAAGTTTTTTTGAACAGGAGGCCGTTATGAAACATCACACTAACCCCACTGCTGCCAGACAGACATCTCTGTTCCGGCAGATTGACTGGTTCACCACACTGGTTCCTTTCTTATGCATTCTGGCGCTCTGTGCCTGGTTTGTCGTAAGTCCTGAGAGCTCCACTAACACCATCAGCGCCATCCGCAATTTCCTGGGTGATGAGATGGGTAGCTATTACCTCATCATTGGACTTGGTGTCTTTGTCTGCTCCCTCTATATCGCGTTTTCCCGGTTTGGAAAAATCCGCCTGGGTGAAACGGATAAGCCACTTTACTCCGGCTTTCAGTGGGGCTCCATGATCTTCACTGCCGGCCTTGCTGCCGACATCCTGTTCTATTCCTGCTGTGAGTGGATCCTGTACGCTTCAGACCCGCACACGGCTGAGATGGGCACACTCCACGAATGGGCTGCCACCTATCCCCTGTTTCACTGGGGGCCGATCCCCTGGGGCTTTTATCTGGTGCTGTCTGCAGCCTTCGGCTTCATGCTTCATGTCCGCAAACGGACCAGACAGAAATATTCCGAGGCCTGCCGTCCGGTTCTTGGAAATAAAGTAGACGGTATTGCCGGAAAGCTTATTGACCTGATTGCGGTCTTTGCGCTTCTGGCAGGAACTGCCACCACGTTTTCCCTGGCAACACCGCTCCTGGCCGGCGCCATCAGCAGCGTAACCGGCATTCCGCAGAGCACCGGACTCACTCTGGTGATCCTGGTGATCGTCTGCGCAATCTATACCTTCAGTGTCTACTTCGGCATGAAGGGCGTGCAGCTTTCCGCTGCCACCTGTACCTGGCTGTTTTTCGGCCTGCTGGCCTATGTCTTTTTCTTCGGCGGCCAGACCCGCTTCATCATTGAAGAAGGCATAACCGCTCTGGGAAACATGACCCAGAACTTTATCGGCCTTGCCACCTGGACCGACTCCCTCCGGACCTCATCCTTCCCGCAGACCTGGACTATTTTCTACTGGGCTTACTGGATGGTCTGGTGTGTAGCTGTTCCGTTCTTCATCGGCTCCATCAGCAAAGGCCGTACCCTTCGCCAGGTCATCCTGGGCGGCTATGTATTTGGCCTCTCCGGAACCTTTACTTCTTTCATTATTATGGGGAACTACGGTCTCGGCCTGCAGATGCACGGAAAGCTGGATGTGCTCTCCTCCTATGCCGCAGACGGGAACCTGTATCATGCCATCCTGGATATCCTGGGGCAGCTTCCGCTCTCCAAGGCCGTGCTCGTTCTTCTGGTGCTGTGCATGATCACCTTTTACTCCACATCCTTTGACTCCATCACCATGGTAGCCTCTACCTACACCTATAAGAAATTGCAGAGCGATGAGGAGCCGCACCGGAATGTGAAGCTGTTCTGGGCCATTTTCCTGATCCTGCTGCCGCTGGCACTGATCTTCTCGGAAAACTCCATGTCCAATCTGCAGACCGTATCCATCATCGCGGCCTTCCCGGTGGGGATCATCATGCTGCTGATTATCTCATCCTTCTTTAAAGATGCCGATGCATACCTGAAAGAGCAGGCAAATCCGCCGGAATAACTCCGGCGGATTTTCTTTTCCCTCACACAGATTTTTTCTCCACATTCTGTGTTTCTTGCACGATATAAATTGGCCGGTCCTTCAGCTCGCTGAACAGAATCGCGATATACTCTCCGATAATGCCCACGATCAGAAACAGGATCGCAAACATAAAGCAGTTTAAGATCACGATGGTAGCGTAGCCGCTGGGCGCACCCTGACGGGTGAACAGTGTGTAGATCATTACCGCCACCCCCAGCAGTCCCGCAAAAGCCCCGGCATAGATACCAAGCTTCAGCGGGAGATTGGAGAAGCACATGATCGTGTTCAGAGAAAAGGCCAGCAGTTTTTTGATACTGTACTTGCTCTCTCCCGCTACCCGGTCATGGGCCTCGTAGGTAATCGTCGTCTTCTGAAATCCAATGCTCTGCACATAGCCGCGCAAAAACCGCACCTTCTCCCGGTAGTTCTTCCGCAGCACCTCGGCTGCTTCCTTTGATATCGCGAAAAAATCCGATGCGTTAGGCTCAAATTTCACATCCGAAAGGGCATTGATAACCCGGTAAAATCCGGCAGAGGTGATGTTCTTGATCAGTCCGGCAGACTTGTTTTTTGTCCGCACCATGCTGATAACTCCGCATCCCTCCTCAAATTTCCGCACGATCTCCGGCAGACATTCCGGCGGATGCTGCAGGTCCGCATCCATACAGACGATGCCATCTCCGTCCGCGTAATCAATGCCTGCTATCATCGCTGCCTCATGGCCAAAGTTGCGGGAGAAGGATACGAACTTGACTTTCTCATCCCGGGCTGCATACTCCCGCAGGATGGAAAGACTGTCATCCCGGCTTCCGTCGTTGACAAACAACAGCTCATAATCCCATGGCAGGATCTCCAGGATCAGCTTTGTTGTCTCGTAAAACATAGGCAGTGCCTGTTCTTCGTTGTATACCGATACGACTACCGATAATTTCTTTTCCATTATGCTTCCTCGTCAAATACCTGAATGTCTATTGTGGAATGGGCCGGTACCCGCTCTGCCTCCGGCGGCAGCTTCATGTAGTCGCCGTACACCCAGGTCAGAACCTCATGAGCATACTTCGATGCCATCAGCGTCTCGCCCTCAAACTCGATGTCGGTAATCTCCTCGCACCATTCCTTCTGAATGGTCACATACAGGTAATCCGGCTGGTAATTGCTGTAATAGCGCAGGCTGCTGCAGCCATGCTTGTCCTTCAGAGCTGCCGCATGCTGCATTTTAAAGATCAGCTTCATCGGAACCAGTCTTCCGACTGCGGAACCGCCGCCTACCGCCAGCTTATGGAACAGGCTGTACTTGGAGAAATCCAGATGATACCGGTGTCCCATGGCCAGAAGATAGATGCTCTTGTGAAGCAGCCGGGTAAAGCCTGCTGCCGCCTTGCTTTGCGGAAGCTCGTCAATGATGAACAGATCCACCCACAGATGGTTCAGCTTTCCCTCGTAATACTGTACCTCAGGTGAATCCTCATGACGGCGGCTGTTTTTGTAGATGACCCGGGCCGTAAAATCGAAGAAAGCCCTTCCACCCTGGAAATCCTCCGGCATCAGAAGCTCCATGGTATCCGGAAGCTCCCGTCTTACTACCTTTAAAAATGCCTCATAGTTGTTTCTCGTAAAGGCGATATCCGCGTCGTCATCCCACGGGATAAAGCCCTTGTGGCGGACCGCACCAAGTAATGTGCCGCCATCCAGCATATATTTAATCTTGTATTTTCTGCAGATCCGGTCAATCTCTTTTAAAATCTTCAGGTTGATCTCATGGACCTTTGTTAAATCGTACTGCATTGTCCGACCTCTTTTCCGTGTATTACTGGTTGATGGCTTCGCGGATCGTTGCTGCCATATAATCGATCATCTCATCGCTCATGCCCGGATAAACGCCTACCCAGAAGGTATCCTGCATGATACGGTCGGTGTTGGTTAATTCGCCCACCACACGATAGCCTCGTTTCTCTGCACGCATCTGGTCAAAGCACGGATGCTTGGTCAGATTACCTGCAAACAGCATTCGGGTCTGTACGCCATTCTTCTCCACGTACTGAACTACTGCGTTGCGGTCCACACCTTCCCGGCAGGTGATAAGGAAACCAAACCAGCTCGGTCTGGAGTTCTCGCACGGCTCCGGCAGGATCAGCTTGCCGGTGGTATCCGCCAGAGCAGCTTTCAGCCGGTCAAAGTTGTGACGTCTGCGCTCCACAAAGCCCGGAAACTTGTCAAGCTGCGCACATCCGATGGATGCCTGCAGGTCGGTGGCCTTTAAGTTGTAGCCGAAATGAGAATACACGTATTTGTGATCGTAGCCCAGCGGCAGCTCGCCGTACTGGCGGTCGAAGCGGTGTCCGCACAGGTTATCCCGGCCGGACGGGCAGACACAGTCGCGTCCCCAGTCACGGAAGGAGCGGATGATCTTGTTCAGCAGCGGGTTATCGGTATAGACAGCTCCGCCCTCACCCATGGTCATGTGATGAGGCGGGTAGAAGCTGGAGGTTCCGATATCGCCCACGGTGCCGGTAAACTTCTCCACGCCATCAATGGTGTAGCGGCTTCCCAGGGCATCACAGTTGTCCTCGATCAGCCACAGGTTATGGCGGTCACAGAACTCCTTTACAGCCTTTAAGTCAAACGGGTTGCCCAGAGTATGGGCGATCATGACTGCCCTTGTCTTCTCAGAATAGGCCTCTTCCAGCTTCGTCACATCAATGTTGTACTGCGGAATGGTCACATCCACAAACACCGGAACCGCACCATACTGGATAGCCGGGGTTACGGTAGTCGGAAAGCCTGCTGCCACGGTAATGATCTCATCTCCAGGCTTTACCTGACGCTCCTTTAGAAGCGGAGAAGTCAGAGTCATGAAGGCCACCAGGTTTGCGGAGGAGCCGGAGTTTACCAGGGCACAGTAGCGCACGCCCAGATACTCAGCCAGCTTCGCCTCAAACTCATCAGTATAGCGGCCGGAGGTCAGCCAGAACTCCAGAGCACTGTCCACCAGATTCACCATCTCGGCTTCATCGTACACACGGGACGCATACGGAATGCGATCGCCCGGCTTGTAAGGTTTTTTATTATTGATATGATAGGTTCTGCAGTAATCCGCTACCAGGTCAAGAATTTCCTGGCGTGCCTGCTCCTGTGTTTTTTCCATGTTATTACTCTCCTTTAATATTCTCCGATCTGCCGATCCATCACCTTCCGCATATCCTCACCGGCCAGGTACGCTTTCGACCAGACAATGGTCTTCCCGATGGCATCCTGAATGTGCCAGTTGGGCTTCCAGCCAAAGGTCTTCTTGAGCTTTGAGCAGTCCAGCTTTAAAAAGTTTGCCTCATGCGGACCTCCGTCATGGCGGTTTACCCAGGAAGCGCCCTCGCCCCAGAGATCGCAGAACAGGGTTACCAGCTCGCCAGTGGTCACACAGTCGCACTCATCCGGGCCCACGTTGTAATAGCCCTGGTATGCCAGATCCTCGTACTGCTTCTGGGCAATCTCCAGATAAGCAAACAGCGGCTCCAGCACATGCTGGAACGGACGGGTAGAATAGGGATTGCGCACCACGATCTCCCTGCCTGCCTCCATGGCCCGCACACAGTCCGGGATGATCCGGTCGTTGGCAAAATCACCGCCGCCGATCACATTTCCGGCCCTGGCAGTGGAAATGGCACAGTATCCGTCCGCAAAGAAGGACTTCTGATAGCTGTGAGTCACCAGCTCGGAACAGGATTTGCTGTTGGAATACGGATCATAGCCATCCAGCGGATCGCACTCCCGGTATCCATACTCCCACTCCCGGTTCTCATACACCTTGTCGGTGGTCACATTCAAAAAGGACTTCACGGAAGGCGTCAGGCGCACGCACTCCAGCACATTCACCGTGCCCATCACATTGGTCTCATAGGTGTAGACCGGATCCTTGTAGGAATCCCGCACGATGGGCTGTGCAGCCAGATGCAGCACGATCTCCGGCTGTACCCGGTCAAAGACCTCTTTCAGATGCCCCAAATCCCGGATATCTCCGATCACACTGTCCATGGTATCCGCCAGCCCGGCAATCGAAAACAGGGCCGGGTCGGTCGGTGCCTCGGCCGCATAACCGGTCACCTGCGCACCGGCCAGTGTCAGGATCCGGCACAGCCAGGAGCCCTTAAAGCCGGTGTGACCGGTCACCAGAACGCGCTTTCCCTGATAAAAATCCCTGCATGTATTCAAATCATACTTCATTGTATTCTCTCCCTGCTGCTGCCGCTTGTTCCGACAGCCAGATATTTCAGCAAGCTTTCTTTATTCCTTCCAGATCTTCCATGGTGCGTTGCCGGACTGCCACAACGTCTCCAGAAGCTGCATCTCACGCTGCGTATCCATGCACTGCCAGAAACCATCGTGATAGAAGGACATGAGCTGTCCCTCTGCTGCCAGGCGGGTCATCGGCTCCTGTTCAAACACAGTGGTATCATCCTTCAGATAGGAGAAAACTTCCGGATTCAGCACCATGAAACCGCCGTTGATGATGGCGCCGTCGGATGCTGCCTTCTCTCGGAAGGAGCGGATTGTATTGTCCGGACCGATATCCAGCACGCCCTTCTGCTGGTCAATGCTGACGGTCGTGATGGTCGCGGTCTTTCCGTGAGACTTGTGGAACTCCACCAGTCCCTTTAAATCCACGTTGCACACACCGTCACCGTAGGTCAGCATAAACGGCTCATCGCCAATATAAGGCTGGATACGCTTTACACGGCCGCCGGTCATAGTATTTAAACCGGTATCCACCAGCGTTACCTTCCACGGCTCCGCATAGTTGTTGTGAACCTCCATCCTGTTGTTAGCCAGGTCAAAGGTCACATCGGAGGTATGCAGGAAATAATCTGCAAAGAACTCCTTTACCACATACTGCTTATAGCCCAGACAGATCACAAAATCATGGAATCCGAACTCGGAATAATATTTCATGATGTGCCACAGGATCGGACGTCCGCCAATCTCGATCATTGGCTTCGGCTTTAAATGGCTCTCTTCGCTGATCCGGGTTCCCAGACCGCCTGCCAGAATTACAACCTTCATCTTCTTTCCTCCGTATGTTTCATTGCATTTTAATCCGCAGTCATCTTCAGAAGCACGGCCAGCCGTGTCACACCGCGTTTTTCCAGCGCGTTCGGCACATAGAAATTGCTCTCAAACCGCAGGGTCACCGGCTGGTACGGATCTGTCTGGATCGTGCACTCCTCATTCTGCTCCGTAAAGTTAATGTACTCGGCTGGCTCACCGTCCACATACACGGTCAGCCACTGGTCATCCGTGAGATCCCGCGGATAGTTGAAGCTTAAATGGATTTCTCCTGTGCTTCCGGCCATCACCTGGACGGATGCCCTCTCATCTAACCAGCCATCATCATAAAAGCCGTAGATCGGGCGGCACTTAAACAGGGATGCCGCATGGGTGATATCCTGAAACCGGTTGTTCTCCGGATCCTCCTGGATCACCAGCATGTCATCGGTAATCAGACCAATGTCACGCAGATCCTTAATATGAACGACCCTCACACAGTCATCGCGGTTTAACCGGTCGAATACCCGGAAAAACTCCGCCTGGGTGAAATCATCCATCTCGAATTTGTCCCCTACAATGTAGATGGTCTTTCCAAAGATCCCGACACCGTACTGTCCGTAGGTTTCTTCTGCCAGAGCATTATAGTGCTCCTGGTCAGCCCAGTAATAAAGGTTCGGAAACAGGCCGCGGTAATAATGCTCCACCGGAAGCATGAACAGCACATAGAGCGTGAACAGGCTTAAGTACGGAAGTGCCTGGATCCAGCGCCCACGCTTTGCCATCTGCTCCGTCAGACTGCCGTACATCCAGGAAAGGAATAGCAGCGCTGCCGCCAGGGAAACATAGACCCAGCGCATCTCCACGCGGATGGTCACGCTGGAGCAGACGATACAGGCTCCGATAAATGCCACAAACAGGAATGCCTTCTGCAAGTACGGAACCATCTTCTTTCCCTTCCGGATCACACGGATCAGAAAGGCCAGCACCAGCATCGCGATCATCAGATCTGCCAGGGCAATGAGAATGATCACCCACAGCGGCGCTTCCCGGAAGTTCTGTCCATTTAAGTGCTCCGGTCCTGCATTGATTCCGAAGATATAGGCAATCTGGCTTAACACAAAGTGCAGCACAGAGCTCACGGAAATGGTATCTACCACGTCGGTTCCGCCGGTCCCCGGAGGGGAGATGGTGCCGATAAAAACAAACCGCAGAAGCTGGATCAGGGCAAATCCAACAGTTGGAGCCGCCCAGAGCTTCCAGTTCCTTGACAGCCGAAAGATCAGGGAAAAATAAAACAGCGGAAGCAGCACCATATAGCGCTCATGCACCAGGCAGACACAGAAATAAAGAACCACCGCCAGGTAAAACTTCCGGTTCGCAGCCGCCTCATCTGCTTCGCCCAGAAACTCCAGCAGGAAATACAGGATTCCCAGCGCCATCCACATGGCCATGGTCTCCATCAGCCCCAGCGCCTGGCCGATCTGGTAGTAGGACATACGGGACATCAGAAACATGACCGCACATAAAATTCCCACATACGCAGAATGGCTGAACCGTTTTGCCATGCGGTAAAGATTGTACGCAAGACAGGAGTTCAGCACAATGTTAAAGGGCACATACCAGTTTACATGGGTGCCGAAAAGTTTCATTTCTGTCCATGCCGCCAGATTGTAAAGGGCACGGAAACGTGTCCCGCCGCTGGTAAACACCGCCGCGAAGAACGGGTTATCGTTAAAGCAGAACCACTGATAGAGATCGTCCATGTAAAGACCCTTGATCTCCATGTGACGGTTGATCACAAACGTAAAGGCAGTCAGCAGGATCAGGACCAGGGCTTCCGTCTTCCAGACATCTGCCCGTTTCGTCCATCGGTATTGCATGGCCTCCGCCCTCTGCTTTCCGCTAAATTCCATCTTTTCCATAATTATACTCCAATTTTTTGTTGCAGTCCGGATGGCCCTGAAGCACGGCGCTTTCCTTTGCTGCGTTCCGGTCATTGCAGGCTCTTACGCGTTATCGTAAGCCGCATACGCTTTCCGGTAAAAGTGCATCAGTACCTTCACCACCGGCTTTGGCCAGATTTTCTCATACATAGCTGTCTCATCTGCCCCGCGGCGGTGATCCTGAATGCAGGCCTTTGTGGTAGCTCCGTCATGGATCCGGTAACGGATCAGCGGACGTTCCACGCAGATAAAACGGCCCGGCCGCGCCGCCAGCTTCCACATGGTATCCCAGTCCAGCGCAAATTTATAGGGCGAGTCAAACAGAGGCGTGCCGAGCGCCTCTTTATCATAAGTACAGGAAGGGCAGATGATCGGGTTGCCAAACACCAGCGCTGCCTTTTTCACAAAGGTCCGGTCTGCCAGTCCATGCAGGCGCAGCGGCAGACGCAGAAGCATCTTGATAAACTGGATCATGCCCGGTCTCTGCAGCTCTTCACCCTTTAAGATCGCGCAGTCTGTGGTGAACACCGTGGTGTCCGGGTATCGTTCCCAGCACCGCTGCACCCAGGCCGCGTAATCCCGGTGGTAGCAGTCATCCTGATGAGCAATGGTCACCAGGCGGGTATCCGCCTTTTCACAGGCAAAGTTCCAGTCATCCTGAATGTCACTTTTTCCGTCCCGCACATACAGCGGAATGTCGTGGATCCTTGCCATAGCCTCCAGAAACGGACTTGGTGTAGAGGTACAGAGAATGATCTTTGATTTCACCGACTGGCGCTTCAGGGAATGGATGCAGGCATCCAGATAAGGCGAATCCTTATAGGCACAGATTGCAAAAGTATGACTCATCATATTCCTACTCCTCGAAGAAGGCCTCTTCCAGCATCAGGCACAGTGCATGATAAATCGGAAGATGCAGTTCCTGGATCTTAAAGGTCTCCGTCTCCGGAACGATGACAGCCACATCTGCCCGCTTTCCGAGCAGGCCGCCATCCTTTCCGGTCAGGCCGACGATGCTTAAGCCCTTTGCTTTCGCAACGGTCACTGCGTAATCCACATTTTTAGAGTTTCCGGAGGTGGATATCCCCAGGAATACATCATCCCTGTCCCCATATCCACAAACCTGCTGGGCAAAGATCATATCCGCGTCCACATCGTTGGCAAAGGCCGTGGAAAGTCCCGGATGTCCATCCAGTGCAATGGCCCGCAGGCTGCCCTGAAGACTGCGGGCCAGATCTGCCCCATGGCTTATGTTTTCCATGGCCAGACTGTGCTGCAGTGCTTCGTCTAACGGGCGGCGCTTTCTAAAGCCCTTCATCAGTTCCCCGACAATATGCTCCGCGTCTGCGCAGCTTCCGCCGTTTCCGGCTACCAGAAGCTTTCCGCCTGTGCGGTAGCAGGTCTCCAGAACCTCATATGCCTTTAAAATATCCTCCCGGTTCTTCTCAAGAACCGGATAGCGTACAAACAGCTCCTCAAAGATTTCCTGCTGTTTCTCTGTTAATTTCATTGTATGCCTCCAGTAAATCGTCTGCGTACAGGTCATAGGGGAAGTCTCCCTTTTTCTTCTGTTCCTCATGGACTCCGGCACCGTAGCCGGTTCCCACTAACACAGTACGGACTCCGTAATTGCGGCCCGCTTCCATATCGATCAGCTTGTCACCGATCATCCAGGAGGATGCCTTGTCAACCGCAAAATCCTGTTCTGCCATCTCGAACATGCCTGTTTCCGGTTTGCGGCAGTGGCACCGGACCTTGTATTTTCCGATTCCATGCTCCGGATGGTGCGGGCAGTAGTAAAACGCATCAATCTTCACTCCCTGTCCGGCCAGCAGTTCGTTCATATAACGATGCAGCTCTTTTACATCGTCCTCAGTATAATAGCCGCGGGCCACGCCTGCCTGATTGGTGACCACCACCAGCCTGTAGCCCTGGTCCTTAAAAGCCTTCAAGGCCTCCGCCACTCCCGGAAGGAGCACCAGATCTTCTTTCCGGTGCAGGTAATTGACCTCTTCATTCAATGTACCGTCCCGGTCCAGAAATATTACTTTTTCCATAAAATATCCTTATAATTTAAATTCGTAATCTCCGTTCGGCAGATGTACCTTCACCTCATT
The DNA here is from genome assembly GCF_048380235.1 of Ventrimonas sp. Lineage (NCBI taxonomy): Bacteria > Bacillati > Bacillota > Clostridia > Lachnospirales > Lachnospiraceae > Ventrimonas > Ventrimonas sp. The sequence goes on from NZ_DBFCCJ010000080.1 coordinate 24,685, forward strand.
ATAATTCCAGCGGTTTTCATCTGCGATCCAGGACTGGGCGCCGCGCAGCTCAAAGTTCCAGTCTGCCATCTGGCCGCCCATCTGCTCCATGCGGGCTGCCACCTTATGCTTGACATTGTACGGGCAGTACATCAGAAGATAACCGCCGCCGCCCGCGCCAAGCAGCTTGCCGCCCAAAGCCCCGGCCTTGATGGCCTCATCGTAAAGCTCATCGATCTGCGGGTTTGTGATTTTGCTGCTCATGCGTTTTTTGCTCTGCCAGCCATAATCCAGCAGTTTTCCGAAGCTGTGCAGATTTCCCTTTAACAGCTCATCCTTCATGGCATAGGCCAGAGCCTTCACCTCGCACATGGCATCAAAGGCATCCTTCTTCTCGTAGTTTTTCACCTGGTCCTTGATGATATTCGCAGACACATGGATATTGCCTGTGTAGCATAAGAGCAGGTTATACTGCAGCTCATGCAGAATGTCCTTCTTAATGCGCAGCGGGTTGACCACCACATTGTTGCGGCCATGGAATTCAATGAAATTGATGCCGCCGAAGGTAGCAGCATACTGATCCTGATAACCGCCGTCAATCTTTAAATCCTCACGCTCAACCTGGTAAGCCAGGTCAGCCAGGCGGTATGCATCCATCTCTACGCCTTTCCAGCGCGCCATAGCCGTCAGCAGCGAAACCATAACGGTAGATGAGGTTCCAAGGCCGGAACCGGCCGGCGCGTCACACTGTAAATAAACCTCACAGCCCTGGTTGATATCCATGGCCTTTAAAGCAGCGGTGACCAGATCCAGCCGTCCGTCGTAGACAAAATTTTCCTTCGCGTTATATTTGACTGTCATGTCAAAGTCCAGAGAGTGTACGATAATCTGATCATCCTCTCTCGGAACGATGGAACAGTACGCATACTTGTTGATGGTGCTGCCGATGATGGCGCCGCCCTGCTCCACACAGAAGGGTGCCACATCCGTACCGCCGCCGCCAAAGCTGACGCGAAGCGGTGCCCGTCCCCTGATTACCATACCACTACTCCTCTCTCTACATCCTCAATAAACTGATAATAAGCCTCCGGAATACCAATATCAATGAAGTAACCATCATTTACAAAACCGCCTAACGGACGGCCCTCAGACAGCCACTTCGGGATCATCTCATTTTCCAGGGAAACCTTTCCTGCCGGGATTTCGTCAAGCAGGGCGCGCTTCATCAGATACACGCCGCCGTTGATGGTGCCCGGCTTCGCCTGGGCAGTTTTTTCGTTAAAACCGGTCAGGCGGCCATTTGTCAGAACCGCTGCCCCGTACCGGGAAATATCCGGCACCTCCCGGAGCACCAGTGCCATATCCAGATCAGACTCCTGCTGCATGGTCACCAGGCGGCTGTAGTCAATCTGATAAAAAGTATCCGCGTTCAGGACAAAAAAGCTGTCCTCCGTGACAAATCTGCCGGCATTTTTGATGGCTCCGGCTGTGCCGAGAAGTTCTTCCTCGTAAGCATAATGAACCGTGATGGGAGTTCCGTCCGGTGCGGCAAAGCCGCTTCCGTCCCCGAAATACTCCTCCACCATGGAACCCTTGTAGCCCACGGCAAAGATGATATCTGTGATGCCATGGCGGGAAAGCTCATGCACCACATACTCCATAAATGGCTTCTCTCCGATCAGGGCCATAGGCTTCGGGCGGTCGCTTACCACGCTCCGGAGCCGGGTTCCCAGACCACCGGCCAGTAAAATTGCCTGCATTGTATATTCTCCTTAGCTATCTCTTAAAATCGTTCTCAATGACCTTCCATGCCGCATCCATGCTGAAATGGGTGCGGATGTAGCTCTGGGTCTTCTCGCAGAGTGACCTGCAGCCCTCCGGGCTCTGGTACAGTCTGGTCACGGTCTCGGCAAATGCCTCCGGCTCGTCTTCTACCAGAAGAACATCCTCTACCTGCGGAATTCCCTCCGCTCCAATGGAGGTGGTGACGATCGGGGCACCGTTGTAGATGGCTTCTACCACCTTGCCCTTTACACCTGCACCATAACGCAGCGGAACCACCACCACACGACAGGTGGCATAAAGCTCACTCAGCTCTTCCTCAGATACAAAGCCCTTGATGATGATGCCGTTGTCCGGCTGCTGCAGCGCCCTGATCTCATCGGTTACCTTGGAACCGACTACGATAAATTCCGGCGGAACCTGGCCTGCTGCCTCCATCTTCTGACGGATGCGCGGATAAATGTCCTTTGCAAACCAGAGCACCGCATCTGCATTCGGCGGATGCGCAAAGCCGCCGACAAACAGAAGTCCGTTGCGCTTCGCAAAGTCCTCCTGAATGTCAGACTTAAACTCATCAAAAACATATGCTGTAATATCCTTGACGTTGATGGTCGGATCGATCTCATGGATCGCATCGCGCTCAATATAAGACGGATAGTAGGAGACTGCCGCCTTGCTCATCAGCGTAAACTCAATGGACTTCCAGTATTCCGCATCCTCGCGGATCTTCGGATCCTTCGTGATCTGATACTCACGGCTCTCCCGCAGCCAGTGCAGATCGTGTCCGTAGTAGATCACCTTGATATCGGTATTGTCTAAAATGTAATCAATATATTTGGACGCGATATGCGGGCGGTTTAAGTAAGCCACCGCAATGTCATCGCCATGATCCCGCAGCCAGTCCCAGATCTTGACCTGGTATTCCGGTCCGTATAACACCTCGATACCCATCTGCTCCAGCTCACTGGTGTAGGGCTCTTCATTCATGAAATTGTCACCCAGGAATTTTACCACATAGCCCTTCTTTAAGAACATCTTTAAATACTGGTACGTGGTCTTGGAGCCCGCATCTTTATCATAGGTAGGCACATAATGGTCCACCACCAGGATGATCGGCTTGCCCATGCTGCGCTCTCTTGCCCGGAACGGATCCGGATTGCCGTCGTTCTCGCACTGCTTTGCGAACTCATCGGCCCATTTTTCCTTCAGCTTCCTGCTGTTTGCCACCTGATAGCGTTTTAAGCCGGTACCCTGCACATCGGTGCCGTTGGAAACGCCCTCAAAGTGAATGACCCTGGACTTCGGCTGGTATACCACGCGGTAGCCCGCTTTTCTGACCTCGAAGGCCAGGTCGGAATCCTCACAGTAGGCCGGTGCAAAGCGGGTATCAAAGCCGCCGATCTGATTCCATAATTCATTGGATAATAAAATAGCCGCTCCGGAAATGTAATCAACATCCTTGACATAGTTGTACTCCGGCTTGTCCGGGTTGTCCAGACGACCATAGTTCCAGCCGGAGCCGTCGCTCCAAATGATACCGCCTGCCTCCTGCAGCCGTCCGTCCGGATACACCAGCTTGGAGCCTACCATGCCGATGGACGGGTCCGACTCAATGAGCTGGACCAGGGAAGACAGCCAGTTCTCCGTCACCTGGGTGTCGTTATTTAAGAACATCACATATTTGCCGCGGGCATGGCGTGCTGCATTATTGCAGTTGCGCAGAAAGCCCTGATTTGTACTGTTTCTGCAGATCACAAGTCCTTCCGCATACTCGGAAAGATGCTCTGTCGCATCTGTGGATACGTCATCCGCAATAATGACCTCATAAGAAACATCCTTCGTGTGCTCTAAAATAGAAAGCAGGCACGCATAGGTATAGTGGATCTGGTTGTATACCGGAATAATGATGGAAACCGTCGGGTTCTCCACCTGTTCAAATTTCAGGCGTCCATGCTCCCGGTAGATCTCACCAATGTTGAAATCGCCGTCCCGTAAATTTCTTCCCTCCGGTGTGGAGTAAAGCTTCATGGAACGAAGCGGATGCAGCATATATTCCTTCTTATAATGAAGCTTTTTCCGCTTCACAGACCCCTTCGGATACTTCTGGTTGAATTTGTCGCCCAGCTTCCTGCGGATCTTAAAGAGGATAGCCTCATGTTTGTTTAAGTAATTTAAGGTCTTTGCCATCTCCCCGATCTCATGCTCATGGTTGTGGATGATGGCTTCCAGGTTGGTGACATGATTGTTGGTCAGACGCTGCACCTCGGTGATCTTGCGGATGGTCACGTCCTTTTCCCGGCTGTGGATCTTCATCTGCTCGATGCGCTCTCTCGCTCTTGCAAGGTCGCTTTCGGTCTGGCGGATGTCCCGGACCGTGCGAGAATAAACCATGTAGTTGCCCAGATACAGTTCCTGGTTCTCGCCGTGTACATAGCTCTGGAAGTTTTCTTCCATCCTGCGGTACACCTCAGCCATCTCCGGTGTGATGCCGAAGTAACCCAGGATCTGATCTAAGGTCAGCTGCTTTAACACACTGCTGTACTGCTCATAGAAGTAGTACAGAATACGGTATTTCACAAAGTGCTCCGGAACCGGGAATAAAAATACCCACTCATAATCCAGACAGTAAATGCCTTCCCGGGTCATCAGCATGTTTTCAAACAATGCGTCGATGTTGGAAACCTCGCAGGACGTATCGGAAAGCAGCAGCTTCTGCTCCTCCTCCGTCAGGTCTGCGCCGAACACCTCATCAAACTCTTCCGTGCGGATAAACGCGCTGCGGCATTCCGGACTGATATCGTAGATCTGGTTCATGACAATCTGCAGCACATCCAGCGGAAGCTGTCCGCCCTCTAACTGCTCGCCCAGCTTCTCCGCGCAGGTTTCTCCCACCAGATACGGAAAGAATACGGAATTGCGGTGCTCGGCAAACTTCGGCTCTGCCACCTTTAAGGTACGGTGCTGCTTTGTCAGCTTCTCATATTTCTCTTTGAAGGAAGCAATGTGAGCGCTGCCGTCCAGACTCAGCGCCGCTTTTTCAACATAACGCTCTTTATTTCCTGTTTCCGCACCGGCTGCATTCCGCTCGCAGATGCAGGTCTTGATCTGGAACTCTTCTCGTCTTGTCTTATTGTATTTCATGAAGATCCGCTCATCTTCCTTCTGAAGCTGTTTCGGATCTGCGCTCCAGAATACCAGATAGGAGTTGGCGTACAGGTCAAAAAGGCCTGCCTCGCAGACCGTGTCAAACTTCTCCCCCTGCTCCATCATGCGGTACGGTGGATAATCGTAAGCCGGAGTTACACGGGTTAAATCACCCTTCTTTGGCAGATAGGCATCGGAATAGATGCTGACCGGAGTCTTATAGTCCGGCATCGGATAATAGAATTTCAATGCACCGCTCTCATCGGCCATGCTCTGGGTTTCCCTGTCCCCGCAAAGCAGCTCCGTCAGCTGACGTTTGGTCAGTGCATTTTCTTCCTCCACTGTTCCCGCAAAATATTTCATGCCAAGGGCATTGGCTGAAGCCACGATCAGAATTCCCTCCGGCTTTAACAGGGACTTTGCCTCATGAATGTGTTTCTCATAGGGAGCTGTCAGAGTTCCCGCAAAGATCACATAGTCATACTTTTTGCCCTCCGCACAGGCCTCTGCCGCATAACCGGCCAGACTGTCCTTTCGGTAATAAATATTTGCTGCGCCCGGATAGCGCTGGTGCACCGTTTCCAAAGCACTTTCCGTGTCATCCAGCACCGTCACTGCGCGCACGCTGGATCGAAAAAGCCCGGTCAGCGCACCGTAATCGGCTCCCACCTGCAGGACCTCTGCCTCCGGTTCAAAGTCATACCACTCAAGCAGCAGCTCACGCTGGGAAGAGAGTGCATACAACAGATCCAGCCTGTGGTTGTCCTTCAGGATGGACCGGATATCTCCGCGATGCTCTAAGAGGAGCGCCTGTATCTCATCATCGATCTTTCTCATGCTCAAAAAACCTCTTTCTTATGTTCACGTTCGTTGTTCGCCATGTTTGTGTTCCGATCAAACCAGTTTCCGTCTCACGCATTCCCGGTTTCCGTGTTCACGGCTCCCGCCGGTTTCAGCACCGCCTCCACCTCAGACTCCATATCATAAACACCCACGGTATTCTTATTGGAAATAACCGTGATGTTCGCCACATCATACAGACGGTGGTACACAGTATGCTCGCCCTGTTCAAAGCCGGTGCAGCTCATGGAAAGCAGATACTCGCCGCCTTGAAGGGTCATCTTCTGGCGGAAGTTCACCTCGTACTCGTCACCGTTTTTGACCGGACGGATCTCCGCCCCCTCAAACATGGTGTTGGTACCGGTTAAGTCCGCGCCCTTCTTATCTTTAATGGTGTAGGTAAAGATCGGGGCCTGGATGCTGTCATGGAAACGGATCTTCTCTTTGATGGTAAAATACTCACCCTTTAACAACAGGTTCGTTAAGTTGCCCCGCTCATCAAACATGCCAAGATCATAGATCTCCGCCTTGCCGTTGCCATACTCGGTACGGTTCGGGTTAATGGTGATCTTGTCCTTCATAAGACCGCTGTGGACCAGCTTTGCCTCAGCATGTTCTGCCGGAGCAGTATTTTTTATACTGTCTTCTTCATCCATCCCACCGGAGAAATCATTCATCTCCAGCAGCTCCTCTTCCAGATCATCCATCTGGTTGGCCAGGATTTTCTTGTACAGATCCACCATCTTGCCCGGCGCGCCCTCAGCCACATAATGACCCTTGTTTAAAAGCACCACCCGGTCACAGTATTTGATGACACTGCCCATGTCGTGGGTAACCATAAGAATGGTGGTTCCGTTCTTCCGGATCTCCTCCATGCGGCGGTAGCACTTGGACTGGAAGAACACGTCTCCCACAGAAAGGGCCTCATCCACAATGAGGATTTCCGGCTCCACATTGATTGACAATGCAAAAGCCAGCCGTACAAACATACCGCTGGAATAGGTTTTCACCGGCTGGTAAACAAAGTCTCCGATATCCGCAAATTCCAGGATATCCGGAAGCTTCTCATCCATCTGTTTTTTGGAAAAGCCCATCATGGTTCCGTTCATGTAAATATTCTCAATGCCGGTGTAATCCATGTTGAAGCCCGCTCCCAGCTCCAGAAGCGCCGAGATAACTCCGCTCACCCGGACCTGTCCGCTTGTCGGGGTCAGCACTCCGGTGATGATCTTTAATATCGTTGATTTTCCGGAACCGTTGGTTCCGATGATGCCTACCGTCTCACCCTTCTTTACATTGAATGAAATATCACTCAGTGCAAAGAAGTCCTTATGGTAGTTTTTATGGGTTAAGCTGAGAGACTCCTTCAGCCGGTCGATCGGCTTGTCATACAGCTTATATATCTTGCTCACATCCTGTACCTGGATCGCGTATTCGTTATTTGAAGACATAGGATTCCTTTCATCCGTCCTTTTGACCCGAAAACCGCCCACAAACGGGGCATTTTATTGTTTTTCCGGCCCTGCTGGCCGCAATACGGGTAATTTACCACGACAGTATACCATTAAATTTCATCAGGTGCAAGGCACGTGAGGGTGCACACCATAATTTTCATAAAATCGTCAGAATTAGCCAAGAGAACAACAAAAACACGGCAGCCTGCATTTCACAGTCTGCCGTGTTTTTGCTATATGTTACATAAGAGAGAATTACAGCCCTTTTTCGTTTCTGTCTACGGTTACATGCATCAATGCATTGTCCATTGCGTCCTTGGTCATTTCCTGGCCAAGTCCCGGAAGCTCCGGAACGGTGTAAATACCTTTAACCGGCTGGTAATCGTACTTGCACAGTCTGGTCAAATCCGGCTGGGTGCTGCGGAAGTGATGCTCATGGATGCAGAAATTCGGAATTGCTGCCTCGATATGGAGTGCTGCTGCAGTAGAGATCGGGGAGCCTGCGCAGTGAGCCTGTACCGTTACATCAAATACCTGTGCCATATCGCAGATCTTCTTGGACTCGGTGAGACCGCCACAGTTACAGATATCCGGCTGTAACAGCTGTACATTGTTCTCCGCAAAATTGTTCATATAATGCCAGCGTCCATAGAGACGTTCACCGCTGGCGATCGGAGTTTTCACCTTGTCGTGAACCGCTTTCTGCATCATCGGATTCATCGGGATAACCGGCTCTTCCAGAGCCATAACTTTATACTTGTCACACAGCTCGCCGATCATAACCGCGCTGACCGCATCGGTACGACAGTGGTTTTCCACAATCAGGTCAAAATCATATCCCAGATCACGGACTGCTTTCATACGATCCTCTACCATCTTCATGAAGGTTCTGGACGGAATGCCCTCGCACTCGCTCTTCGGAAGGTGGGTGCCGTCCGGTCCGATCTGGGTAAAATCGATCTTGATGGCATCGTAGCCGTCATCCAGAGCATATTTTGCAATCATGCGGTACTCTTCCGGTTTGCCATAAGGTCCGATTTTGTCACACCAGCCGAACTGCAGCTGGGAAGCGTAGGAACGCATCTGACTTCTGAACTTGCCGCCCATTAACTGATAGCATGGAACATTTAATGCCTTGCCCTTAATGTCCCACAGTGCAATATCAATCGCGCTGATACCAGCAAATACGATGGCACCTCCGCCCATGCCCCAGAAGCTGGACTTAAACATCTTATTCCAGATTACTTCAATATTCATCGGATCCATGCCAACAATCAGGCCGGCCAGGTCTTTTACCATGCCAAACGCTGCGGTGCTTCCGATTCCGAATGCGATACCGGCTTCGCCGTCACCGTAAATGCCTTCATCGGTATAAATACGGCACACGATCGGTTTTCTCTGCCATCTCTGAGAACCGGCATCCAGCATAAACACATCTACTTTTGTAATTTTCATCTGACAATCCTCCTGTACATTCGTTATTTCATACTGCGCCTTTTACGCTTTCTTTGTTCTTTTCTTAATCAGAGCTGCAATAAACGGGAAGAAGAAGCTTAACAGGGCAATGATTACGATGGTCAGGGTAAGCGGCTGGGTATAAAGGAAATTCCAAGAACCCTTGCTTGCGATCAGCGCCTGTCTTAAGTTGTTCTCCGTCATGGATCCCAGCACCATAGCCACAATCATCGGTGCGGTCGGAATCTTGAATTTGTAGCAGAAGTAGCCAATCAGGCCAAATACGATCAGCACGAGCACATCAAACGGGTTGGTGGCCAGTGCGAATACACCCGTTACACAAAATGCCAAGATAATTCCTGCCAGCAGTTCCTCCGGAACGGAAAGAATGGTCTTCATATAGCGAAGGGTAAAGATTCCGAGAGGCGCCATGATAATGTTCGCAATGATGATGGAAATGAACAGGCCATAAATGATATCCGGATGCTCGGTAAAGAATACCGGGCCGGTTCTCATGCCGTGAATCATGATTGCGCCAAGGAACAATGCGGATGTGGAGTTTCCAGGAACGCCCAGTGCCAAAAGTGGCACCAGGGAACCGCCGGTTACTGCATTGTTGGCTGCCTCAGGAGCCGCAACACCGTTTACGTTTCCGTTTCCGAAGGAATCCGGATCACCGGACAGCTTTTTCTCAATATCGTAGGCCATGAAAGTCGCTACATTGGTTCCTGCACCCGGGATGATGCCGACGATGGTTCCGATTACGGAAGCTCTCAGCCATACCGGGAACTGACGCATACATTCTTTCCAGCCAATCCAGACATTATCGACTGTCGGCATAGTACTTGTTGTTTTCACATTTTTGCAGGCTTCCGCAGTCTTCATAACGGATACGATACCAAACAGACCGATCAGGGAAGCTACCAGGCTGATGCCACTTAACAGGTTTACATTGCCAAAGGTCAGACGCGGAGTACCATTCTGCGGATCCATACCGATGACTGCGATCAGAAGACCGATCATGCCGGAAAGAAGTCCTTTCGGAATGTTGTCACCGCTGATGCTGGTAATGCAGGCAATACCTAACAGAGAAATTGCAAAGTACTCACCAGGACCAAACTTTAACGCGAAATCTGCAAGTACCGGGGTTAAAAACATCAGCACCAGGGCACTGAACAGTCCGCCAAAGACACTGGCCATGGTGGAAGTTCCAAGGGCCAGGCCTGCCTTCCCCTGTTTCGCCAGTGGATAACCATCCAGTGTTGTCGCGAAACTGGAGATGGTTCCCGGAATACCAAGTAAAATTGCGGAAATCGAACCGCCATAAATGGAAGAACAGTAGATTGCTGCCAGAAACGCAAGCCCCACACTCGGCTGCATGCCAAAGGTCATCGGTACCATCAGCGCAATCGCCATATTACCGGTCAGACCCGGAAGAGCTCCGATTACCAGTCCGACTACACAGCCCAGAACCAGGAACAGCAGCACCATCGGTGAAGCTACCGTCTGAAATCCCAAGAAAATACTGGACATTTTCTCTCCACTCCTTTCTCACATGATTTTAGAAAAACAGACCCATGAATCTTACATGGAATAACTGTGTAAATGCCAGATACAAACCAATGCTGATCAACAGATCGGTTGGGATCAGAACCTTCCAGTTCCGGTATCCCAGTGTTACCGATGTGGCTAACATCATCAGAAACGTTGGGATTACATAGCCCACATACTGGAACAGGAAATAGTATGCAAACAGATACACTACAATCAAAGCCACGGTTTTATAGGAAATATTTTTCTTTTCCTTCTGAGCCGGTTCTTCCTGCTTTGCAGCCTTGAAAGAACCCGCCAGAATCAGAATTCCTAAAATTACAATAGCCGCGCTGACCAGCTTCGGGTATGATCCTGCAGCACCAGGAAGGCCCTGAAAATATACAAATACTGCAATACCTAAGACGATCGCGCCAATTCCAAGTCCACAGTCTTTCTTACCCACAGTGTACTCCCCCTTCTTATTCCTTCAAAAGATCCTGAATGGATTCCATATTCTTGTAGTCTTCATCCAGCATAGCCTTAAAGTCTGATGAATTTGCATAGGTAATCGGAAGTCCGCTGTTTGCAAACTGGTCTTTTACTTCGTCAGAGTTCATAACAGATTCCATGGTATCGGACAGGTACTGAACGATCTCATCCGGAGTGCCGGCTGGAACACCAATACCTCTGTAGGAACCATACGTGAAATCAATACCACTTTCCTTTAAGGTAGGAACATCCGGAAGGTTTTCACTTCTCTCATCGGAACAGATAGCCAGAACCTTGATCTTGCCCTGATCGATCAGAGAAGCTGCACCTGCGTAAGTAGTAAAGCCAACCTCAGCATGTCCGCCTGCCAGCTGTACAGTCTGCTCAGATGATCCGTTGGTATGCATATACTCAAACTGAACATCGGTCTTCTGGGAGAATAACAGGCTTGCAATGTGATGGGAGGTAGAGAAACCAGGTGTGGTATTCAGTAACTCTCTCTTCTTTCCTTCTTCTACGAACTGATCGATAGTCTCAATTCCGGAATCTGCGGATACTACGATAATCTCCGGGTCGAAGCAGTACTCTGCAACCGGGATAATGGAATCCATATCATAAGTAGTAGTTCCGCTCAGAACGTTGGTAACGAAGGATGAGGTCATAGCCAGAAGCGTGTAGCCGTCCGGTTTGGAGTTTGCTACATAAGTCTGTCCAATAACGGCACCGCCACCCTCTTTGTTCAGAACGCTGACCGGCTGTCCCAGTTCTTTCTCCATCTCCTGAGCCAGGATACGGCAGGAAAGGTCTACGTTGCCGCCTGCGGTAAACGGTACAACCAGGTCAATGGATTTGGTCGGGTAATTTGTGGGAGCTGCTGCTTTTCCGCTGTCGGCCGTTTTACTGTCATCGGCTGCCTTGGTATCTGCGGCTGCTTCTGTAGCAGCTGCGCTGCTGTCTGACTTCGGTGCCTCTGTCGCAGTGTTTCCCCCACCAGAACATCCGGATAATGCAAGAACTGCTGCTGCCATCATAGCCATTACCTTCAGATTTCTTTTTTTCATAGCGATCCCTCTCTTTTCTTAATGTTATTTTTTGCCGCTCAGGCTTTTGTTTGTTTTGTTTATTTTTTTCATTATTTTTATCTTTTTTTGTCTCTTTTAACTATCACCATTTTAACACACCGCGCTTTTATTGGGAAATATCCATAAACAATATGCCTATAACATAAACTTATCGCAATAAAAAAAGAAATCTGAAAGGTTATCGCATTTTCCTTTCAGATTTCCTGTTATCCAGTAATCCTATTCTGTTTTTTGGCCATCTTCACAAACTCCTGTGCAGCCGCCGATAAGTTCTTCTCCAAATATCCGACCGCCAGTGTCCGGATTGCATCTGGGCTGTTGATGGAGTAATATACGATTTCTTCATGGTTCGCTGTTTTTTCTACCGAGGAAGGTACAAACCCGATTCCCATGCCATTTCCCACCATCGCATTCAGGCTTTCGCAGGAATTGGATAAAAATGCCGCCTTCGGAACAAATCCGGCACTTCTGCACAATTTCTGAGAACTTTCATACATACGCCGTCCACGTTTATATAGAATAAATGGCTCCTCTTGCAGCTTCCGCAGATCTTCCGTCTCCAGTTCCCGTGATTCAGATCCCCCCAACTTCTGACATACATCCGAATGCTTCGGAACCGCCAGATAAATCTGCTCCCGGTAAAGCGGTTCATACCGAATCGTACCGCTGTGGAACGGCAGCATAACCAGTGCAAGATCCACTTCCCCGTTCATCAGCAGTTCCTCCGAGTAATTGGAAAACGCATCTACCACCTGCACCATGATTCCCGGATATTTTTTTCGGAATTCCGCCAGAAACGGAAGCAGAAAATTCTTCTGGTAAAATGGCGCAATGGCAATTGACAATTTTCCCTGGGTCAGCTCTTTAAATTCCCGCATCCGGCTAATCAGATGTTGACTGCGATTCAGGATTTCCCGCCCCTCTTCGCAGAAAATAGCACCCTCCTCTGTGAGGATTACTTTGTTGCTCTTCCTTATAAAAAGCTTCACCCCAAGCTCATCCTCCAGACGCTGAATCATCTGGCTCAACGCAGGCTGGCTTACGTGCACCACAAGCGCTGCCTTAGAAAAGCTGCCAGCTTCCGCAGCCGCAATTACATACTGGATATCACGTAGCTGCATTGTATCCCCTCCCCAATTATGTCGATTCTCTCTCGCATGACGTCTATTTTACCACAAAATCAACAAAATATGACCGTTATCTTTCGCAAAAAATGTGAAGAGGCGAACAGAAAAACAACTGCTATGTTTTTCTGTCCGCCTGGCATACAATATATTATTTCCGTTTTTACAGATGCAGCACGCGGTCGCGAATTTCCTGCGTCCGTCCCTGGTTCCAGAACTGGGTTCCGATATAGCCGCAGGTACGGCGTGCAACAGACATCTTGTCCTGGTCACGGTTGCCGCAGTTCGGGCACTCCCAGATCAGCTTACCTGCCTCATCCTCGACGATTTTGATCTCACCGTCGTAGCCGCAGCACTCGCAGTAATCGCTCTTGGTATTCAGCTCTGCATACATGATGTTCTCATAGATGAACTTCATGACAGACAGGACTGCCGGGATATTCTGCTGCATGTTCGGTACTTCCACATAGCTGATCGCACCGCCCGGAGACAGCTTCTGGAAATCGGACTCAAATTTCAGCTTGCTGAAGGCATCGATTTCCTCACTGACATGAACATGATAGCTGTTGGTGATGTAGTTCTTATCGGTTACGCCCGGAATAATACCGAAACGTTTCTGTAAGCATTTCGCGAACTTATAGGTGGTGGACTCCATCGGGGTTCCGTATACGGAGTAGCTGATGTTCTCGGCCTCTTTCCACTCCCTGCACTTGTCGTTCATCTTCTGCATAACAGCCAGGGCAAACGGCTTTGCAGACGGATCTGTATGGGACTTGCCGGTCATGCGTACGCACATCTCATGCAGACCGCAGTAGCCCAGAGAGATGGTGGAATAGCCGTTAAACAAAAGCTTGTCGATGGTCTCACCCTTTTTCAGTCTTGCCAGGGCACCGTTCTGCCACAGGATCGGGGCTACATCGGAGATGGTTCCAAGCAGACGCTCATGACGGCAGCGCAGCGCGCGGTGGCAGAGCTCCAGGCGCTCCTCAAAAATCTCCCAGAAGCGGTCCATATCACCTTCCGAAGAGCAGGCTACATCCACCAGGTTGATGGTGACAACACCCTGATTGAAACGTCCGTAGAACTTGTGGCTTCCGTCTGCGTTTCTCTGGGAATCCTCCACAGTCAGGAAAGAACGGCAGCCCATACAGGTATATACGTTTCCGCCCTTTAATTCCTTCATGATCTTTGCGGAAATATAATCCGGAACCATACGCTTTGCAGTACACTTTGCAGCCAGCTCCGTCAGATACCAGTATTTGGAATCCTCTGTAATATTATCTTCATCCAGAACGTAGATCAGCTTCGGGAAGGCCGGAGTGATCCAGACACCCTTTTCATTTTTTACACCCTGCATTCTCTGGATCAGAACCTCTTCGATGATCATAGCCAGATCATCACGGGTGCGTCCCTCCGGGACCTCGTCCAGATACATGAACATGGTCACAAACGGTGCCTGTCCGTTACAGGTCATCAGAGTGATCAGCTGATACTGGATCGTCTGGATACCGCTCTTGACCTCCTCACGCAGTCTGCGTTCTACTACACGGTTGATGATGGTCTCATCCAGAGCCTCTCCGCACTCCTTGCGCTCCTCGATCACGTTCTTACGCAGCTTCTGGCGGCTGATATCCACAAACGGTGCCAGATGAGCCAGGGAGAAGGACTGTCCGCCGTACTGGTTGCTGGCCACCTGCGCCACGATCTGGGTGGTAACATTGCAGGCAGTAAAGAAGCTGTGCGGCTTCTCGATCATGGTCTCACTGATAACTGTACCGTTCTGGAGCATATCTTCCAGATTGATCAGGTCGCAGTTATGCTCCTTCTGCGCAAAATAATCGGTATCGTGGAAATGGATGATACCGGCCTCATGCGCGCGCACAATCTCTTCCGGAAGCAGGACACGGCGGCTTAAGTCCTTGCTGACCTCGCCGGCCATGTAATCACGCTGGGTAGAGTTGATGACCGGATTCTTATTGGAGTTTTCCTGCTTTACTTCCTCATTCAGATGCTCGATCAGAGCAAGAATGCCATTGTCCGTGGTATTGGACTTTCTGGTCAGCTCTCTCTTATAACGGTAACGCACATATTTCTGTGCCACCTCATAACCGCGCATCTCCATGATGCCGGTCTCTACCATATCCTGAATATCTTCTACATTTACCGCATGCGTAGCCTCTTCCACCTGCTTAGCGATCATATCTGCCACTGCATTGATCTGATATTCATTCAGCTGATGAAGATGATCCACACTGGCATTTGCCTTTGTGATCGCATTCACGATTTTAGAGACATCAAAAGAAACTTCCTTGCCGTTTCTCTTGATGACATTTGTCTTAACATCCGTAGTCATGCCTAAACCCCTCTCAAATATACTATATCTTGTATTTTTATCATTTATAAACAACTATATATCGTAGCAGAGACTATGATACTACAAATACAGGGAAAATGGAAGTGGCAATTTCACGAATATTTCATGGAATATTTGGTTGAATATTTATTTTACATAAGGTATGATTAGACAGGTCCGGTTTGCCAAAATACGGATATTTCCGCAGAGTTCCTTGCTTTTCACTCGAACCGGCAAACGGAAAAAGAACACGGGAGGTTTGCACATTGCTAAATAAATGGAAACAAACGATATCAAAATTTGTATGTTTTGTCCTAACATGCCAGTTGTTCATTCTGACAGTCTGGGCAAAACCGGACTGGCCCTCCGATACCGGCATCATGGCTGAGGCAGGCATTGTCATGGATATGGATTCCGGTGCCATTCTGTATGGTCAGAATATCCACCTGACCTACCCGCCGGCCAGTATCACCAAAATCCTCACAGCACTCATCGTCCTGGAAAATTGCAATCTGGATGATACTGTAACATTTTCTACAACGGCTGTCAACCAGGTTGAGGCCGACAGCGGAAATAAAATCAGCGTTGTGGCAGGTGACCAGCTGTCCGTAGAAGACTGTCTCTACTCCATGCTGCTAGTATCCTGCAACCAGGCCGCCAATGCTCTGGCCGAGCATACGGCAGGCAGTATTTCTGCCTTTGTGGACATGATGAATGAAAAACTGGCGGAGCTTGGATGTCAGGAAAGTCACTTCGAAAACCCATCCGGCTTAAACGGCGATAATCAGTATGTTTCCGCTTACGATATGGCCCTGATCGCCCAGGCTGCCTACGACAATGAAACCCTGGTAGAGATCAGCTCTGCCACCACCCATAGGATCGCGCCGACCACCCAGAACCCGGATGGCTTCACCATCCGCGGAGAGCACCGGCTCTGCGTGACCGAAGATTCCACCAGCCCGTATTACTATCCGGAGGCAATCGCCGGAAAAACCGGGTATCTGATCAAGGCCGGAAACACGCTGGTCACCTACGCCGTCAAGGATAACCGCCGTCTGGTATCCGTTATCCTGAAGGGTCAGCCAAGACAGTATTTTGTAGACGGAAAGGCACTTCTGGAATTCGGCTTCCGGTCTTTCCAGAACTATACCATTGCAGATTACGAGAGCCGGTATGTCACCGGTGACGAGACCATCAGCCTTGATAAGGGTTCCTTCCGGGCATCAGACCTGATGATCGACCCGGACAGCGTTGTTACGCTGCCAAATGGCGCCTCCTTTGAGGATGCTGACATTTCCCTCGGTGCCCTGCCGGAAATCAGCCCCGAAAACGCGGTAGCCCTCCTCACATATAGCTACAACGACCGGGTAGTGGGAACTGCCTATCTGCTGGCGAAAGATGGTGTCACCATCGACAGCGATGATTCTGCTGCAGATGCCCCGTCTTCCACGGATGTTTCGACTCCGTCTGAACCGTCAGACGGTGCTGACACAGACACCCCCCGTCCTGCCCGCAGCCATTTTTCCCTGGCAGGGGTTCTGGTCACAATCCTCATAGTTCTGCTCGTTCTTGCAGTGATCAGTCTGATCAGCTGGCTTATCTATTCGAAAAAGAAAGAAGCCAGGGCACTTGCCGAGCGCCGCGAACGCCGCAGACAGAGACTCCAGCGCTCTGGTGACGAAGAAGAGTTTGAGCGTCTTCTATCCGAATACAAAAACAAAACCAGAAAGAAATAACCCGGATCTGGCAGGTTTTACCACAGATCGCAATCAAATAAGCCCATGAAAACTGTTTCGTTGTTTTCATGGGCTTTTCTGATACTTTTTTAATGCTCTTCTGACATAAGCGCTTACTTTCTGACACGCTTACCACCCCAGGCTGACCGGTTCTCCGCCTCCCGCTGTAATTGTTTTGGAGGCAGCAGATGCTGTGCCCTGTCCGGCCTCCGGATCCTGTTCTGCATTCTGGTCATCTGCCGCAGTCTGCTCTGCATCCTGCCTGTCTTCCACATTCTGACCACCTGCCGTAGTCTGCTCTGTATCCTGCCTGTCTTCCTCATTCTGTCCATCTGCTGCAGTCTGCTCTGTCTGCGCGCTGTCCGCTGTCTCTGTCGTTCTTCCATAGTTCAGCGCTGCGTACAGGTCCAGCATGCCGTTGCTGCTGAGCTTTCCATTCAGGGTCGGAAGCTTTCTTGCTGTTTCCAGAAGAACCTTCCGGATGTCTGAAAGCTGCAGATCCGTGCGATAGGAATACAGCATTGCCGCCGCACCGGTCACCATGGGGGCCGACATGGAGGTGCCGGTCATGAAGCCGTATCCGTTATCTGCGATGGTGCTGACGATATAAGTACCCGGTGCTGCGATATCCACACTCTTTGCCCCGTAATTGGAGCTCTCTGCAAGATTTCCGTCAAACATCAGGTTTGCTGCCGAAATCACATTATCCAGATCAAAGGATGAGGGATAATCCGGTTTCTGATCCGTATCCTCCCCGATTCCTTTTGCATTTCCGTTTCCGGCCGATACCACAAACAGCATTTTGGAATCCCGCATCACCTTCTCCAGCTCCGGATAATACTCCGTGGTGCCAAAGCTGAGATTGCAGATGGTGGCTCCATTGGCTTCCGCATAGCGGATGGCCTCGATGATAGCCTTTTCCTCTCCCACGCCGTACCGGGTTCCAAGCGCCTTGAGCACCATGATCTTAACATAGTTGTTGTCCGTGATACCTGCAATGCCGCCATTTCCGCGGGCCGCAGCAATGGTGCCCGCCGCATGGGTGCCATGGTCATCCTCTCTGCCCTTGCAGAGTTCATTGTTTCCATCAAAAAAGTTCCAGCCGTGAACATCATCTATATAACCGTTTCCGTCATTGTCAATGCCATCTCCCGGAATCTCGTCTTCGTTGGTCCAGATCGCATTTTTCAGATCCGGATGACTGATATCAATTCCGGTATCAATCACTGCAACAACCACATGACGGTGTTCCTCCGTGCTGGAGTCATAAAGATTCCACGCCGGCAGAATGTTAATATCTACACCTCTTCGCGCCCGTATCTCCTTAATGCGGTACGCATCCGGTCCGGCTACCGGAGCAGGCATGCCAAAATAATTTGCCAGATCAATGTAGTTTGCCAGCTTCGGATTACTGTCGCGGAAGCGGTTTGTGATCTCACTGTACTGCAGCTCCGCATCATTTTTCAGTCCCCACTGGTATCTGGAATAGCTGTCTGAAGCAGAAAGGTTTATCACCCCCGGCCCATATACATCCGCATGGAAGGTATAACGGGCACCAGGCATTGCCGATGCGGCAATGTGAAGACCTGCTCCGCAGAACAACGCCATCAGAGCAGTAACCGCCTGCTGTTTCCATTTCATTTTCATAATCACTTCCTCCGTTCACCGCAACCGTGCGAGCACGCTTTCGGTTCTCTTGCACTCGCTACATTATAGCATATCTGCCAGCACTTTAGTTTGAACTTTGTGTGAAATTCCAAAAATCCACACAACAGAAAAACCCGTGGAGAAAATCTCCACGGGTCATCTTACGTTTGGACACAGTAGGCGCACCAGGCGCATCTACATTATATAAAAATTTCGATTAATTTCTGATCAGTGATTACTCAACGATAGAAACAACACGGCCTGAACCTACGGTTCTACCACCCTCACGGATAGCGAAACGAAGACCCTGCTCCATAGCTACCGGATGGATCAGCTCAACGGTCATCTCTACGTTATCACCAGGCATGCACATCTCGGTTCCTTCCGGGAGCTCGCAAACGCCGGTTACGTCAGTTGTTCTGAAGTAGAACTGCGGACGATAGTTGTTGAAGAACGGGGTATGACGACCACCCTCGTCTTTGGTCAGAACGTATACCTGTGCGGTAAACTTGTTGTGGCACTTTACGGATGCCGGCTTACACAGAACCTGTCCACGCTCGATCTCAGTTCTCTGGATACCACGAAGCAGAGCACCGATGTTATCACCAGCCTGAGCCTCATCCAGTAACTTACGGAACATCTCGATACCGGTAACAACGGTCTTCTTGGTCTCCTCGTGGATACCAACGATCTCAACCTCATCGTTCAGATGAAGAACACCACGCTCTACACGGCCGGTAGCAACGGTACCACGACCGGTAATGGTGAATACATCCTCTACAGGCATCAGGAACGGCTTATCAGTCTCACGCTGCGGATCCGGGATCCAGCTGTCAACTGCGTCCATCAGCTCCATGATCTTGTCGCCCCACTCACCGTGCGGATCCTCAAGAGCCTTCAGAGCGGAACCCTGAATGATCGGGGTGTCATCGCCCGGGAACTCGTACTCGTTCAGCAGCTCACGGATCTCCATGTCTACTAACTCAAGCAGCTCCGGATCGTCAACCATATCACATTTGTTCATGAATACAACGATGTACGGTACGCCTACCTGACGGGAAAGCAGGATGTGCTCTCTGGTCTGAGCCATAACACCATCGGTTGCTGCTACTACAAGGATAGCGCCATCCATCTGAGCTGCACCGGTGATCATGTTCTTAACGTAGTCAGCATGTCCTGGGCAGTCAACGTGTGCATAGTGTCTGTGCTCAGTCTCATACTCAACGTGTGCGGTAGAAATGGTGATACCACGCTCTCTCTCCTCCGGAGCCTTATCGATGTTCTCGAAATCGGTAGCGGTGTTACCAGCAACTCTCTCAGCCAGAACTTTGGTGATTGCTGCGGTCAGAGTGGTTTTACCATGGTCAACGTGGCCGATGGTACCAATGTTACAATGCGGTTTGGTTCTTTCAAACTTTGCTTTTGCCATTTTATAACGTCCTCCTTGATTTGCCCGCCTAGTACGGGCGATTGATTATATGGTTAGGCTGTTCTTTATTATATGCTATTTACGCAATATTTTCAAGCCTTTTCTCTACTCCGGCCAGCCGCCCCGCGGCATGTTTTCTGATAAAAACAACCGCGGAGCTTCTGCTTCGGAAATTAGATTACTTTATTTCTTATGCTCGTTGATAACCTTCTCCTGTACGGACTTCGGAACCGGCTCGTACTTCTCGAAGAACATGGAGTAGTTACCACGTCCCTGAGTCTTGGAACGAAGGTCGGTAGAGTAACCGAACATCTCGGAAAGCGGAACGTATGCTCTTACGATCTTACCGCCGCCTAAGTCATCCATACCCTCGATACGGCCACGACGGGAGTTGATATCACCGATAACATCACCCATGTACTCCTCTGGCATGGTAACCTCAACCTTCATGATCGGCTCAAGCAGGATAGCGCCTGCCTTCTGCATAGCCTCCTTGAACGCCATGGAACCGGCGATCTTGAATGCCATCTCGTTAGAGTCGACCTCATGGTAAGAACCATCGTATACAGTAGCTTTTACACCGAGTACCGGGAATCCGGCAAGGATACCGGACTTAGCAGCCTCTTCGATACCAGCGCCAACTGCCGGGATGTACTCTTTCGGGATAGCACCGCCGACAACGGTAGACTCGAACTTGAAGGTTTCTTCTGCGTTCGCATCCATCGGCTCGAAGTGAACTTTACAGTGACCGTACTGACCACGACCACCAGACTGCTTCGCATATTTGCTGTCTACGTCTACGGCTTTGGTGAAGGTCTCTTTGTAAGCAACCTGCGGAGCACCAACGTTTGCTTCTACGTTGAACTCTCTCAGAAGACGGTCTACGATGATCTCCAGATGTAACTCACCCATACCGGAGATGATGGTCTGGCCAGTCTCCTGGTTGGTGGATGCACGGAAGGTCGGATCCTCCTCTGCAAGTTTTGCAAGTGCCTCACTCATCTTGCCCTGACCAGCTTTGGTCTTCGGCTCGATAGCGATATCGATAACCGGCTCCGGGAACTCCATGGACTCCAAGATAACCGGATGATTCTCATCACAGATGGTATCACCGGTACCGGTAATCTTAAAGCCTACTGCTGCAGCGATATCGCCGGAGTAAACTTTGTCAATTTCCTGTCTCTTGTTAGCGTGCATCTGAAGGATACGGCCAACACGCTCTTTCTTGCCCTTGGTAGCATTCAGAACGTAAGAACCGGAATTCATGGTACCGGAGTACACACGGAAGAATGCCAGTTTACCTACGAACGGGTCAGTCATGATCTTGAATGCCAGAGCTGCGAAAGGCTCTTCGTCGGAAGAATGACGGAATACTTCATTGCCGTCCATATCGGTACCCTTGATAGACGGGATATCGGTCGGAGCCGGCATGAACTCGATAACTGCGTTCAGAAGTCTCTGAACACCCTTGTTTCTGTATGCACTACCGCAGCATACCGGAACAGCGGTACACTCACAGGTAGCTTTTCTTAATACTTTCTTCAGTTCCTCGATAGATGGCTCTTCGCCTTCCAGATACTGCATCATCAGATCGTCATCCAGCTCGCAGATCTTCTCTACCAGCTCGGTGTGATATAACTCTGCATCATCCTTCATATCATCCGGGATTTCGCAAACAGTAACGTCGTCGCCCTTATCATCGTTGTAGATGTAAGCCTGCATCTCGAACAGATCGATGAGGCCCTTGAACTCGTCCTCTTTACCGATCGGGAGCTGTAAGCAGATAGCGTTCTTACCAAGCCTGGTACGGATCTGCTCTACTGCGCCGTAGAAGTTAGCACCCAGGATATCCATCTTGTTGATGAATGCCATACGCGGTACGTTGTAGGTATCAGCCTGACGCCATACGTTCTCGGACTGCGGCTCTACACCACCCTTTGCACAGAACACGCCGACAGCGCCGTCCAGTACACGAAGGGAACGCTCTACCTCAACAGTGAAGTCTACGTGACCTGGGGTATCGATGATGTTGATACGATACTCCGGCTGTCCTTTGATCGGACGGTTGTCCTGGCCATGAATGGTCCAGTGACAGGTAGTAGCTGCTGAAGTAATGGTAATACCACGCTCCTGCTCCTGCTCCATCCAGTCCATGGTAGCAGTACCTTCGTGAGTATCACCGATTTTGTAGTTTACACCAGTGTAATACAGGATACGCTCAGTCAAAGTGGTCTTACCAGCATCGATGTGAGCCATGATACCAATATTTCTGGTTCTCTCCAACGGATATTCTCTTCCAGCCAAAGCTTTTTCCTCCTATTAGAATCTGAAGTGGGAGAAGGCCTTGTTAGCCTCTGCCATCTTATGCATGTCTTCTTTACGTTTTACAGATGCACCAGTGTTGTTTGCTGCGTCCATAATCTCGTTTGCCAGTCTCTCTTCCTGGGTCTTCTCGCCTCTCTTACGAGAGAACATGGTGATCCAGCGAAGTGCAAGAGTCTGACGTCTCTCCGGCTTAACCTCGATCGGCACCTGATAGGTAGCACCACCGATACGTTTTGCCTTAACCTCCAGAACAGGCATGATGTTGTTCATAGCCTCTTCGAAGACTTCCAGAGCCGGCTTGCCGCTCTTCTCTTCTACACGATTAAATGCACCGTATACGATTTTCTGTGCAACACCCTTCTTACCATCAAGCATGATATTGTTGATCAGCTTGGTTACAACCTTGTTGTTGTATAAAGGATCTGCTAATACATCTCTTTTCTGAATATGTCCTTTACGTGGCACGTTACTTCCCTCCTTAATTATAGAAATTAATTCATAGGTACTCACATGTTTCCATAAAAATGTGTTCGCGCACGGTTCTATCTATTCCTGCAACCACAGGCAATATCATCCCGGCACTAACTACTTTTACTTACGTTAGTGGTACTACTAGTGTAAGCTGTTACTTATTATTTCTTCTTAGCGTCTTTCGGTCTCTTAGCGCCGTACTTGGAACGAGCCTGCTTTCTGTTGGCTACGCCTGCGGTATCAAGAGTACCTCTGATGATGTGGTATCTGGTACCCGGAAGGTCCTTAACACGACCACCACGAATTAATACTACGCTGTGCTCCTGTAAATTGTGTCCCTCGCCCGGGATGTAGCTGGTTACCTCGATACCGTTAGAAAGACGTACTCTGGCGATTTTACGAAGTGCAGAGTTCGGCTTCTTCGGGGTTGCAGTCTTAACTGCGGTGCAGACACCTCTCTTCTGCGGAGAAGAAGTGCTGGTTGCACGCTTCTGTAAGGAGTTGTATCCTCTCTGCAGAGCCGGTGCGGTAGACTTCTTTTCTGCGGTCTGTCTTCCCTTTCTCACTAACTGGTTGAATGTTGGCATTCCTTTCACCTCCTGTGATATTGTCTGTTGGTTGCTGTAATTCTTTTCAGCTTTTTGCGCATCAAAAAATCCTGCGATTTTCGCACGCCATATCATTATATCCGTTTGATGATGGCATGTCAAGGATATTTTTGTAATTTTCCGCCTGATTTTCTTAGTATTTAAGCCATTTTATATCGCGTATATCTGAGGACAGCCCGGAATAAAATGAAGCAATCAGAGTATTCCCGAAAAGGAGGAGTTTTATGCTTCCATCCCGCCCGAAAGCCGTTTTAATTTCCCTGCTTGCCTCTTATCTCTTATCTGCCCTGCTTTTATTCATCCTGACCCTCGTCCTGTACCGGCTCAAGCTAAAGGAATCCCAGATCACTCCAGCCGTCTACGCCCTCTATGTCATCTCCTGCCTCGCAGGCGGCCTGCTCTGCGGCAAGGCGCTGCGTACACGGAGATTTTTCTGGGGGCTGCTCACTGGAATGCTTTATTTTCTAGCCCTCCTTGCCGCGTCTGTCCTGCTGCGCCACGGTCAGATGCCGGAACTTACCAGAATGCTCCCGGTTCTGGCCTGCTGCGCGGCCGGCGGCATGATAGGCGGAATTTTAAGCTGACACGAAAAAGAATATGCCTTTGCGCCGAGTGCGCATCCCTGCGGAGCGCTTTTTTGTTTCATAGGACGCAATTTCCTATGAAACAAAAAAAGGATGCCGCAAATCCGGATCCGTTACGTGTCGGAACCAGTTTGCTGCATCCTCTTCTTTTTCGCTGTTTTATTCGTGTTCCTCTGTTTTTTCCGGTTCTCCATCTTCTGTCTCTTCCGGATGGTGGATCTGCAGACGGATCTTTCCGATCCGGTTTTTGTCCATCTCCTCTACTTTTAGATGAAGATTCCCGTAATCGACTTCCTCGCCCTCTTCCGGCAGATGATCTAACAGGCCGATCACCAGACCGCCGATGGAATCATAATCCTCAGACTCCAGCTCCAGCCCCAGACGGTCATTTAAGTCATCCAGCTTGGCAGAACCGTTGACCAGATATTCATCTGGACTGACCTCCCTGACCTCGTCTTCCTCATCCTGATCGTACTCGTCACGGATTTCTCCCACGATCTCCTCCAGCATATCCTCCAGGGTAATGAGACCTGCCGTAGCACCGTACTCATCCAGTACGATCACGATATTGTTGAAGGTTTTTCGCATCTCCAGCATCAGTTCGGCCGTCTTCTTGTATTCGTAGGTATAGAGCGGCTGGCGCAGATAATCACGGATGGAAAAATTCTTTTCCTTTTCATGATCAAACAGAATAAAATCCTTCATATTCACAATGCCGATGACATTGTCCGTATTTTCCTCGTAAACCGGGATACGGGTAAAGCGTTCATTCTGGAACAGCTCCATGAGCTCGTCAAAGGTTGCGTTCACATCTACCATGACCATATCGATACGCGGCACCATAACATCCTTGGCCACAGCATCCCCGAAATCGAATACGTTGTTGATCATCTTCTTTTCTTCGCTCTCAATAACGCCTTCCTCATGGCTTACTTCCACGATCGTCCGAAGCTCATCCTCTGTCATGGGATCCTGCTTTTTGTTGGGGTCTACACGCAAAAGAAAGAGGACTGCCATGGACAGCTTATTGACAATGAAGATCACCGGAGTCAGAACCACCATCAGCACATGGATGGCACCTGCATAGGCAAAAGAGATTTTCTCCGCATACAGCGTGGACATGGTCTTTGGCGTGATCTCACCGAATACCAGGATCAGCAGTGTCAGCACACCGGTGGCCACGCCAACCGCCGCATTGCCGAACACGCGCATGGTCAGGGTTGTCATCAGGGAAGAGGCTGACAGATTCACAATGTTGTTGCCGATCAGAATGGTGCTGAGCATCTTGGCCGGATCTTCGATGACTGCCGCCACCATGGCTGCACGCTTGTCACCACCCTCTGCCAGAGTACGCACCCGCATCTTGTTTACCGTAGTCAGGGCAGTCTCCGCCGAGGAGAAAAACGCTGACAGCATCAGCAGGATCAAAACCGCCGCCAGTTGTATGCCCGTACTGTCTCCAGAATCTAACATAGAAATATTTCGCTCCTTTTTTATTTTCATTCGATTTTACATGGTTTCACGACTGCTGTCAACAGGAGTTTTTTCCGGCAGCATCCCCCGGATTTCCTTTACGATCTCCGCTCCGAACAGAATGCCGGAGCCAAGAAATACAAAGATATCCCCAAGATTGAAGACAACCTTCTTCAGTTTTCCACACTGAATGCTGAAATAGTCCACCACATAGTGACGGATCATGCGGTCATAAAGATTGCTGACAGCGCCGCCAAGAATGACAGCAATGCCGAATTTCTGTACGATTTTTCCTTTCTGCGGAAGGATCGCAGCCAGAAAACCGGCCAGTCCTGAGATCACCGCCAACGGCAGCATCCGCACAAGCTCTGCGTGCTGCTCCAGAAAGCCGAAGGGAAAACCGGCGTTGTGATTCCGGTACAGCAGGATTTTTCCTTTTGTATGCGGCAGCGGCTTCGGGAACTCTTCCGGTTTTTCCTGTTCGATCAGCCATTTGATCCCCAGATCCAGTGATGAAAGTGCTGCAATGATTCCTGTATAGAGCATAGACAGATTCCTCCTTATTTTCAAAAATTCCTGCGATTTTGAAAGCGGCAGGCTGCCGCGCAGTTACTCTTATTGTACTATTGAAACGCAATGCCGTCAAATCGCAATCTATCCGTAACAGTTCTGATCTTTCGTCATATACTATCAGGAAAAACCTCTGGGAGTTTCCATGATTTCCTGCAATATTTCACCCGCCTCAGAAGATGTTGCCGATTTCATCGTCCGCTATTCTCCGCGGGCTGTAGAATCGCTCTATGAGCTGGCCCGGACCCGGTGTGTGAATCTGGTAAGCCAGGAATACGCCATTGTCCATGTGCCGCTTTCCGGTGTCCTCCCTTTAAGCTTCGCGCATCACACCTACTCAGCGATTCCCAAGCTTTACGGTCTTCAGGATACTACGGCACCGGAAGCCTCCGGAATCCTCCCGGTCTTTTCCCAGCCAAATCTCATGAGCACCGGCCAGGGCGTCCTGATCGGGCTGATCGATACCGGGATCGATTATACAAATCCACTGTTTCAAAATCCGGACGGCACCAGTCGGATCTTACGCATCTGGGATCAGACCCTGGAAAGCGAAAATCCGCCTGAGCCGGTGGCAGGATTTCAGCCATTCTACGGCACCGTCTACCGCCGGGAAGAGATAAACCGTGCCCTGGCCTCGGAAAATCCTTTTGAGCTGGTGCCATCCACTGATACCAACGGACACGGTACCTTTCTGGCCGGAGTTGCCGCAGGCCGCCAGATACAGAACCCGTCCGCATTTTCCGGTGCCGCGCCGGATGCCATGCTGGCGGTGGTCCGGTTAAAGCCTGCCAAGCAGTATCTGCGGGAATTCTTTGCAGTGGCGGCTGACGCTGACGCTTACCAGGAAAATGATATCATGACCGCAGCCGCATTTTTGCTGGGTGTAGCCGGACAGTACCGGATGCCTCTGGTACTCTGCCTCGGTGTAGGCACCAGCCAGGGAAGCCACAGCGGAATCTCTCCCCTTGCCATGCAGCTGCAGGCCTTAAGCGGAACCCGGGGCTTCGCCTGCGTCACCGGGGCCGGCAATGAATCCGGATTCCGGCGTCACTATCTGGGGAAGCTTTCCCCGGATCAGAACTATGATGATGTAGAGCTTCGCGTGGCTGATTCCACCTCCGGCTTTTCCATGGAGCTGTGGGCCGATGCCTCGGAGCTTTACACATTAGGCTTCATCTCGCCCTCCGGGGAAGTCATCGAACGGGTTCCCATGTCTGTGGGTGAGGAAAATACATTCTCTTTTAAGCTTGATGCTTCCAGCATTTTTATCAGCTATCAGATCACCGAATCCTCCTCCGGGCGCTTTTTAGCCTTCCTGCGCTTTACCGCTCCGGCTCCCGGTATCTGGCATATCCGGGTCTATCCCACATTGCTTATCTCCGGGCAATTTCATATCTGGCTCCCCATGCAGGGATTTCTCGCGGAGGACACCGGCTTTCTCCGTCCGGACCCGGACATCACCATCACCGATCCGGGAAATGCGCCGCTGCTTCTGACCGTCAGCACATACAATCATGTCACCGGCATCCTCTACATCCACAGCAGCCGCGGCTTCACCGCCACCGGACAGATCAAGCCGGACCTTGCTGCCCCCGGCGTCAACGTGCAGGGACCGGGGATTTTGCCCGGCACTTCCCGCCTGCCCCGGCAGACAGACAGCGCCGTCCGTGAAGATGTCCCGCCGTCCAGCTCCATTTCTCTCACCCGGAAAACAGGCTCCTCCATAGCCGCCGCCATCACCGCCGGAGCTGTGGCCTGCCTCTTCTCCTGGGGGTTCACCCAGGGAAATGACACAACCCTCACCAGCATTTCCGTAAAATCCATTCTCATCCGCGGGGCAGAACGCAAGGAAGCGTTCCGCTATCCCAATTCCCAGTGGGGGTACGGAACATTGAATCTGTACCGGGCATTTCTGCTGATGCGGGAATAACAATATAAAAATATTGAGACGGAACCACTAAAAGGTCCGAAGTTCCGGAAACCGCGTACAGAAACGCAGAAACGGTGGAATTTTGCGCTTTGTTCACTGCGCCGCTTATTGTCAGACCTGCGACCCAAACTCGCACGCCCTGCGT
>NZ_DBFCCJ010000081.1:0-8958 GCF_048380235.1 Ventrimonas sp.
ACTTCTGCTATTCTGTTCGTCTTTGGAAGTATCAGCCTTATGAATATGCTTATGGTTGATTTTCAGAATAGAAAGCGTGAATTCGGTTTGCTTGAAGCTGTTGGAACAACACGGCAACAGTTGAAAGCAATGCTGGATAGGGAGATGGGAATTTACCTCGGAGGTTCGTTGGTAATAGCTCTTGTATTTGGAAGCATTTTAAGTGTAATTGTTTGTAGACGATTGGATGCGGTAAACCATTGCATTACGTTGGTATTGCCGTGGCTGTTTCTACTGGCGTTAGTCGTTGTTTTAGCAGTTATATATTTGATTTTCACTGCATACGCAAAATCCGAGTTGAAGAAAACAAGCATCTTGTCTGCCATAAGGGAGGAATGATCTTTTGTATAGACATCACTTAAAAGGTAGTTAATTTCAAAATAATATCACTCTGTTGATACAGCCAGTCCGTAAATTCTTTCGGGCTGGCTGTTCCTGTTTTTACAGCCTTTTTTCTCTGTAAGGCTTCTTTCTTAAAGTCGGAAAAGGCAGCCTGTATTTTTTCCAGACGGTCAGCCGGAAAGCCTGCGGTATTTTTTACCCGGTTTATTTTGTTGCGCCAGTTCTGGCATTCATTTTTATAAAGCAGGTCATAGTTATTTTCTCTTGCCCTCTCGTCAAATTCCCGCTTGTTTTGAAGCGCCTGTGCTTTGCGGCACTTATCGCTGCACAGCTCATACCGCTGGCTCTTTGCCAGAAAATATTTTCCGCAGACCTTGCACTGCCGGAAGCAAAGCCCCCAGTCATTCAGCCTGTTCAGATAATAGGTAATCAACGGGTAGAGGGACGCATAGGCAGACACACATTCTTCTGTGCGCCGGTTGTCCGGGAACCAGAGGTCAAGCCGGGTATCTTCTGACGGTGCGCCTTTGAAATAAAGGCTGCCAGCTTGAAAATATTTCGGTTTTCCTGTCTCCCTGTCAAAGCTCATGGCTTCGTTTTGGAATACCCCGGTCAGTCTGCTCATTTTATCCATGAAGCGGTCACAGGCAGCGTTACGGTCACGGGGTTCTCTGGCAAGCAGATAGCTGTTCCAAATACGGAACGCCACATACATTTTCAGAGGGTCATTGCTAAGATATTTTCCCCAGAGAAATTCGCTTGCCGCCTGCTCCAGCTCCGGCTGTTTCCATCGGTTGGAGTGGAGGGCTTGCCGCAGTGGAGAAAGCCCGTATAAGTTCCAATCTCTGTCCGTGTCGCACTCAAAGTTTATCAAAAAAGTCCCCAGCGGGCGTGTCATATCACAAAGCACCTCTGCGTTTTGGCTCCCGTTCAGACGGAAGCGGATCTGCTGTTCTTCCCCAATCAAAATCCGTTCTTTCATTTTCTTCCTGTCCAGCGTCAGGACAAACAAAATCCTCTCAAAACATGGCTCATGCCGTATAAACTGATTCTCCATCCCTATCCCCTGCCTTTGATTATGGTAATTATATAATTTAGTTATATCCGTTACACTCATGGTATCGCAGAAGCATTGTTTTGTCAAGAATAGTCCGCTATGATGATTGCAGTTGGTAATTTCGTGCCACACAGTACCTTGACAAGTGAATGACCGTCCAAAAGGGATATGACCGGCAGGAGAAGTGACGCATTCGGCGCACCAATGCAGGGAAACACCGCAGGAATGGGGCAGGAAAACGGCTTTTGGGGAGAACGGCAACAGGAAGCATTTTAACCTATTTGATTTATGGGAGGAACAGAATGAACGATAAAAAGAGATTGAACAGCTACGAGGATTTACCGCTGGTTCTGGATGTGGCGGACATTCAGCGGATTATGGGAATTTCAAGAGCGAGCGCCTATGAGCTGGTACACACCCCCGGCTTTCCGGCGTTCCGCAGGGGGAGGCTTATCAAGGTCAGCAAAATTGCTTTCTTTGAATGGATGGCAAAAGGCTCCGAAACCGTACCGAGAAGCGACAAATAAGCGTGAGGTATCATTCCCTGACTGCAATACTGCCGCACTTTCCAAAGGGGCATACAGAGGGAAAAAACCTTAAAAATGATACCGAGACGCTACATCAAAACAGCCTATCTGCGTACATCAGATAGAAACGGAGAAAGGAGCCGGTTATGGCAAGAATGAGTAACAAGCGGCGGTTGGAATGGTCTTTCTTCTTAAATGACCGCAGTCGTATCACTTACAACGAACTGTGCCGGAAATGCCAGCACGAATGTAAACAGAGCTTCCGGGCGGTTTTGGTTGACTGCCCGAAGTATCTTTCCAAGCGTTCCAAGAAAAAGGACAAGACTGCCGGAAACGGCAAAATCCCTTAGGAACTAAGGGCGCACTTCTATACATAGTCTAAAGACCATGTATCGTGCGTCCTGCGGAGCTTACCTCTGCCGCTGATAAAATCAGCAATCCGAGGTCTGCGTTCGCTTCGCTCCGACAAGGTGGCTACACCCCCTTGCGCCGCTAAAGCGGCTATCCCCTGTGTACCCGCCGAAAAGAGAAATCCGCTCTGCGTTTTTCCCTTTTCATCGGGTTTTATAGAAGCACTGACACACAGACTGTCTGCGGATGGTCTTTCTTTATCTTATAAGCAAAGGATGTGAGAACATGGAAAAATCTTTGGAACAGTTAAAGCAGGAATATGAAAAAACCACTGTCCTGCTGGAACGGGAAAAACGGAAAATGCAGCGTTTGAAAAACCGGCAGGCGTATCTGGAAAGCGGTTCCCGGAAACAGAGGACGCACCGGCTGATTACCCGTGGGGCAGCTATTGAGAGCATTGCACCACAGACAAAGGAGCTATCCGAAGCGGAATTTTATTCCCTCATGGAAAACATTTTGAATCTGCCGCAGGCGGAGCATTTCATCCGGTCTGCCACAGAGAACCACGCCCGTATTTCCGGGCAGGAGAAAGGCGGTGACTAAGGATAGCACTTTATCATTTTTCAATCGCACAGATAAAGCGCAGCGCCGGTCAGAGCGCCATTGCCAGCGCAGCCTACCGAGCCGGGGAGCGCCTTTACAGCAGCTACTATGGAGAAGTCAGCGACTACACCAAAAAGGGCGGCGTGATCGCTTCGGAAATCATGCTGCCGCCCCATGCGCCGGAAATATATCTTGACCGGGCGACCCTCTGGAATGCTGTGGAGAACTGCGAGAAACATCCAAAAGCACAGCTTGCCTATTCCTTTGATATTGCCATGCAGAATGAATTGACGCTGGAAGAAAACATGGAGCTGGCGAGGAAGTTCGTGCAGGAGCAGTTTGTGGCAAAAGGCATGATTGCTGACCTCGCTTTTCACAGCCCGGAGAAAGAGGACGGCGGTATCCCAAACCCGCATTTCCATGTGATGACAACAATGCGCCCTTTGAACCCGGATGGCACATGGGGACAAAAACAGCGGCGGGAATATCTTCTTGATGAAGATGGAAACCGAATCCGGGATAAAAACGGCGATTATATGTTTAACGCTGTCCATACAACAGACTGGCATGAGCCGGAAACGCTGGAACACTGGCGGGAGCAGTGGGCGGCTGCCGTTAATACAAAATTTGAGGAAAAAGGGCTGGATGTGCGTATCGACCACCGTTCCTATGTGCGGCAGGGGCTTGACCTGATACCTACTGTCCACGAGGGAGCTAATGTCCGGCAGATGGAAGCAAAGGGCATCCGCACCGAGAAAGGGGAACTGAACCGCTGGATTAAAGCCACCAACCGGCTCATGCAGGATGTGAGGAAGAAGATCAAAGCCCTGTTTGTCTGGATGGCAGAGGTAAAAGAAGAACTTTCCAAACCGCAGACACCGAGCCTTGCCGACCTGTTGATCGCTTATTACAACCAGCGCAACGCAGGGGCATGGAGCAATAAAGCCAGAACCGGAAACTTAAAGCAGTTTGCCGAAGCCGTCAATTATCTGACGGAAAACAAGCTGCTCACATTAGAGGATTTGCAGGAGCGTCTTTCCTCTGTCAACGAAGAATTTGAAGCGTTAAGCGACTCCATGAAAAAGAAATCTGCCCGGATAAAGGAATTGCAGGAATTGATACGGGAGGGCGAGAATTACCAGCGGCTAAAACCTGTCCATACGGAATTGAACAATATCAAGTTTAAGAAACAGAGGGAGAAATTTGAAACATCCCACGATGCGGAGTTACGGCTGTTTTATGCCGCCCGCCGTATTCTGAAAGAAAAACTGGACGGAAAACCCATTGCCCTGAAAGCATGGAAACAGGAATATGCACAGTTAAAAACAGAGTATGCCGAACTGTCTCCGCAGCACAAGCCACTCCGGGAGGAAGTCATACGGCTGCGGCAGGTGCAGAACGCCGTAGATACCGCACTGCGCCGGAGGGAGCAGCCACAGGAAGTACAGAGAAAGAAACATGAGATGGAGCTATGATATAACCGGCAGCTTTACCGCTACCGGTATTTTTATGGAGGGAGCATTTGAATGTATTTGAAGCGGTGAAACAGTCTGTTACCACCCGGCAGGCTGCTTCATTCTATGGAATCCGGGTGGGGAGAAATGGCATGGTCTGCTGTCCATTCCACAATGACCGCACGCCCAGCATGAAAGTGGACAGCCGCTTTTACTGCTTCGGTTGCGGGGCTTCCGGGGATGTGATTGACTTTGCCGCTTTGCTGTATGGATTGGGGAAACGGGAAGCTGCGGTCAGGCTTGCGGAGGACTTCGGCGTTTCCTATGAGAAATCCGGCAATGCGTCGCCAGATAGGAAGCGTCACAACAGGTCACAGCCCCGACAAAAATCAGCGGAGCAGAGATTTCAGGAAACGGAACGGTATTGTTTACGGGTGCTATGCGATTATCTGCGCCTGCTGGAGCATTGGAAAACAGCACACGCCCCACAGCCGCAGGATGCCATCTGGCATCCTCTTTTTGTGGAAGCGTTGCAGAGGATAAGCTACACAGAATACCTTTTGGATATTTTGTTATACGGAGAAATAGAAGAAAAAGCGGCATTGATCGCCGCACAGGGAAAGGAGGTGTTGCGGCTTGAACAGCGAATTTCAGAGCTTGCCGCCGGAAACGCAGGAAGCGGTCAAAAGGACGATGGACACAATGGAACCGGCGCAGACACCGGCAGAAATCCGGGAAACATTAGAGGGGACGCAGAAAGGCGGCGTGAAGAACAGCATCCGAAACTGCCTGACGGTGTTCCAGCGTGACCCTCTGTTTCGCGGGGCGCTGCGCCTGAACCTTTTGACGGAGCAGATTGACATTGTGAAGCCGCTGGGCTGGGAGCGCACCAGTACCACGCTGACCGACATGGACATGAACTACCTGCTTTTGTATCTGGAAGAAAATTACGGGCTTACCAGCGAGAAAAAGGTGCAGAGCGCCATCAAGATTGTTGCCAATGAAAACCGCTACCATCCAGTCAGGGATTACCTGAACAGCCTGCAATGGGACGGCACAGAGCGCATCCGTTACGCCCTGCATCACTTTCTGGGAGCCGATACGGACGAATACACCTATGAAGCCTTGAAACTGTTCCTGATGGGAGCCATCCGGCGGGTATTCAGACCGGGGAGCAAGTTTGAGGTCATGCTCTGTCTGGTTGGTGGTCAGGGAGCCGGGAAATCTACCTTTTTCCGGCTGCTGGCAGGCAGGGACGAATGGTTTTCAGACGATTTGAAGAAGCTGGACGATGAAAATGTGTACCGCAAGCTGCAAGGGCATTGGATTATCGAGATGTCGGAGATGATTGCCACAGCCAATGCCAAGAGTATTGAGGAAATCAAGTCATTCTTAAGCCGCCAGAAAGAAACCTACAAGGTGCCGTATGAGACACACCCGGCAGACCGGCTGCGGCAATGTGTATTCGGAGGGACGACCAACCGGCAGGACTTTTTACCCCGTGACCGCACCGGCAACCGGCGCTTTCTCCCCGTGACGGTGTACCCGGAACGGGCGGAGGTTCACATACTGGATGATGAAGCGGCGGCGAGGGCGTATATCGAACAGATGTGGGCGGAAGCCATGACGGTTTACCGCAGTGGGAAGTATAAGCTGTCATTCAGTATGGAAATGAACCGATACCTGAACGCCCACCAGCAGGACTTTATGCAGGAAGACACACAAGCTGGCATGATCTACGCCTATTTGGAGGACTACACCGGCGACAGGGTATGCTCCAAGCAGCTTTATGAGGAAGCACTGGGGAACTTAAATTCCCCGGCAGACTGGGAGACACGGGCAATCTGCGAGATTATGAATACCGGCATTGCGGGCGGCATCATACAGGGCTGGGTAGCCTACAAAAGCCCGAAGCGGTATAAGAAATACGGTTCTCAAAAAGGCTGGGAGCGTGTCAACCAAGCTCCGCCGGAGGGGGACGGTTTTCAGGAAATCACGGAAGAAGAAGCCCGGCAAATGGAACTGCCATTCTGAAAAGCCACCGGTTGACAGTTTGGTTGACGCTTTGGTTGACAGCCGGTTGACGGGGAAAAGCCTGATATTTGGGGCATTTCTCTCCTTTGTCAACCATGTCAACCAAGAAATCAAAGAAAAAGTAAAAAGTAATAATAGAGCGCCTATGGATTGTTTTCAAAGTCTTTTCTGCCGGTTGACACGGTTTGGTTGACACGGAGACAGTCTGCGGCTGTACACCTGCCTGACATTCCCTTGTCGGGCATATTTCATTTATGGAGGTAACTGCCTATGGCAAAAAGCAAAAACGAGAGCAATAACAAAAACAGCGGCACCCTGCTTACCGAAAAAGACGGCACCCAGTATTTTGTCATGGGGAAAGTCCGTATCAAGGTATCGGAGCATTTCGCACAGGATGGGAAGCCGCTTGACAGCCTGCTGGAAGATGTGATCCAGCACGCTGCCGCCGCTTCCTGAAAAAATACGGAATAACGACTGTCAATCAGCCCACGCTTATGATATACTTGTACCAGCGAGTATTGTATAAGCGTGGGTTGTTTCTTTTAGAAGGAGGATTTTTAACCGTGAAACAACCATACAATACAACGATTTATAACACTGCACTATATTTGAGATTGAGCCGTGACGATGAATTACAGGGGGAAAGCGGCAGTATCCAGACCCAGCGCATGATGCTTAGGCAGTATGCCGCAGAGCATGGGTTGACCGTTGTAGACGAGTATATTGACGACGGATGGAGCGGGACAAATTTCGAGCGTCCAAGTTTCCAAAGGATGATTGATGACATCGAGGACGGGAAAATCAACTGCGTTGTCACAAAGGACTTATCCCGTCTGGGAAGAAACTATATCCTGACCGGTCAGTACACGGAAATCTATTTCCCCAGCAAGGGAGTACGCTACATTGCCATCAATGACAATGTGGACACCATCAACGGAGAAAGCGAGCTTGCCCCGTTCTTAAACATCCTGAATGAAATGCACGCCCGACAGACCAGCAAAAAGGTCAAGGCTGCCATGCACACAAGATTTGCCAATGGCGCACACTATGGAGCCTATGCACCGCTGGGCTATGTAAAAGACCCGGACAAAAAAGGTCATCTTCTGATCGACCCGGAAACACGCTGGATTGTAGAGAAGATTTTTGACCTTGCCGTACACGGGAGGGGTGCCGCCAGCATTACACGGATTCTGGTGGAGGAGAAAGTACCTACCCCCGGCTGGCTGAACTATGAAAGATATGGGACTTTCGCCAATATCTACGCCGGTGCGCCCGCAGAAAAAGCCTATGCGTGGACGATAGCACAGGTCAAGAGCATTTTGAAAGAGGAAACCTACATCGGTCACAGCGTTCACAACAAGCAGAGCAACATTTCATTCAAGAACAAGAAAAAGGTGCGGAAGCCGCAGGAAGAATGGTATCGTGTGGAAAATACCCACGAAGCCATCATTTCCGAAGAAGTGTTCCAAAAAGTTCAGGAGCTGATTGCAAGCAGACGCAGACGACAGAAGAATGGCACAACGCAGATATTTTCCGGGCTGGTAAAATGTGCGGACTGCGGATGGTCATTGGCTTATGGTGTAAACAGCCAGAACAAAAATCCCTATGCACACTACCATTGCAGTAAGTACGGACAGGGATTACGCCAGTGTTCCATGCACTATATCCGCTATGATGTACTGTATGCCTATGTGCTTGCAAGACTGCAATACTGGTCTATGATGGTACAGAAAGACGAGGACAAGCTGCTGAAACGGCTACTCAATGCCAGCGACAGGGAAAGAAACTCTGCGAAGAAAAAGCAGGCTGCGGAGCTGAAAAAGGCAGAGAAGCGTAAAGCCGAGGTTGACGGGCTGTTTGCTAAAATGTATGAGGACTGGTCTGCCGGACGCATAACCGAGTATAACTTCAATATGCTGTCCGAGAAGTACCAGAACGAGCAAAAGGAACTTGAAACAAAAATAAGACAGCTTCACGAAACGATGGAAGCCGCCGTACAGACCGCAGCGGATGCTGAAAAGTGGATTGCCCTAATGAAACAGTATGTCAACCCTGTGGAGCTGACCGCCGAACTTCTGAACACTCTAATTGAAAAAATAACCGTCCACGAAGCTGTCAAGGACGAGGACGGAAGTCGTGAGCAGGAAGTAGAAATCTACTACCGCTTCATCGGCAAAATCGACTGACCTTTCTTTTTTACCCAACAATATCTTTAATTAAGGGAAACGGGTGAGACAGTTCCGAACACAGAGACCTTAAAGCTCTTGTTAAAGGGGTTCCGGACAGGTGGCTCAGAGAGCCCCGGAATAATCAACATGAAAAGGTAGGCTGCGGGTATAGCATTTGATCATTATAAATTTAGGACAATGTGGATTTAGTCCTTGCAAATGCAGATTCTGCGAAAATGGGTATTTTCGAAAAATAGCAGAGGCAGATCGTGAGCTGGATAATACGCAAGATGTTGGAAGCATAGATAGCTTTCTTATGCAAAGCATGTCAAAAGAAAGAAGCACCAGAACCGGTGATATGCCGGAAATGGTGCTTCAAGTCT
>NZ_DBFCCJ010000082.1:0-46219 GCF_048380235.1 Ventrimonas sp.
ATTATCTGGAGAGAAAGTAAACAAAGGTAGTTTGAGTTGTAAAAAATTAAAGTTCATTGCAACGAGAACGTATTATTTAACAGAAAGGAGAGCCGTCTAACGACGGGCGCATTCCTCCCACGACCTAAGAGGTCGGGGTATCCTGCGCTGTTTTATGATGAAGATGACGGGAGTTATGAAACGGGCGGCTGTGTTGTGCATGGCGGTGCTGCTTACTTTGTCTTCTGCATTCTTAAGCTATGCGGAGAACGGCTGGAAGCGCAGCGGAAGTGTATGGAATTATTACTATTCCAATGGCAAGATGGCTAAAAATACCTGGATCAAAAATGGAGATGTGCTGTTCTGGATCGAGGAGGACGGTACTATGGCCACATCCAAATGGCACGAACAGGACCATACCTGGTACTATCTGGATGCCAGCGGAGCAGCTGTGACCGGCTGGAAAGAAATAGACGGGAAGTGGTACTATTTCAAGGAAGATCATGCTATGGCTACGGAAGAAACGATCGGAAGCTATTATGTAGGCAAAGATGGGGCCTGGGACAGCCGCAAATAAGACAGAAAACGCAGCACCAGGGCACAGAAACGATAATATGAAATCAAAATATCGCCGTGAGGATATACCTTGCGGCGATATTTTTTTGTCATTTTATAACTGTAAATTATAGAGTTAATTCCAATCTTGTATAGATGTTTCTGAATAAATTCTGGCAGATCGGTTGAAAAATGGAAATAAATGCGTTAATATGGGAAGAAACACGTTATGATTCATACATAGCGCAAACAGACAGATACCCCAATCCCCTATGACCGGAGCGGGATGGATCAGAAAGAGGTAAGACACCATGAATTGTAATATCGTAACGATTCCCGGAGATGGAATCGGACCGGAGATTGTGCGCGAGGCGTGCAAGGTACTTGATAAGGTTGGGGAGGTGTACGGACATAGCTTCCAGTACACAAAAATTCTGATGGGCGGCTGCTCCATCGATGAATACGGAGTTCCGTTGACCGATGAGGCCCTGGAAACCGCAAAGAAAAGTGATGCGGTTTTACTTGGTGCTGTTGGCGGCAATGTAGGAAATTCAAAATGGTACGACGTGGCACCGAACTTAAGACCTGAGGCGGGGCTGCTGGCAATCCGCAAAGGCCTTAATTTATTTGCGAACCTTCGCCCGGCTTACCTGTACAAGGAGCTGGCAGATGCCTGTCCGTTAAAAAAAGAAAACATCGGCGACGGCTTTGACATGATCATCGTGCGTGAGCTGACCGGCGGTCTGTACTTTGGCGAGCGTCATACCGAGGAGGTAGATGGCGTGCTGCAGGCAACCGATACCCTGACCTACAACGAGAATGAAATCCGCCGCATTGCCATCAAGGCATTTGATATTGCCATGAAGAGAAGAAAACATGTCATCAGCGTGGACAAGGCTAACGTGCTGGATTCCTCAAGGCTCTGGAGAAAGGTTGTTGAGGAAGTAGCTAAGGATTATCCGGAAGTAAAGCTGGAGCATATGCTGGTTGATAATTGTGCCATGCAGCTTGTCATGAATCCGGGGCAGTTCGATGTTGTGCTGACCGAGAACATGTTCGGTGATATTCTTTCGGATGAGGCGAGCATGATCACCGGTTCCATCGGTATGCTGTCTTCCGCAAGCTTAAACGAGACCAAATTTGGCATGTACGAGCCAAGCCATGGCTCCGCACCGGATATTGCAGGTAAAAACCTGGCAAACCCGATCGCCACGGTCCTTTCCGCAGCCATGATGCTTCGTTATTCCTTTGATATGGATAAGGAGGCAGATGCCATTGAGGCAGCAGTTCAGCAGGTGCTGACGGAAGGCTACCGCACCGGTGATATTTATTCTGAGGAATGCAGGAAGGTCGGAACTATCGAGATGGGTGACCTGATTGCGGCACGCATCCAGTAAAAATGTATCATATACAGGAGTTCACATGAGGAGGAGTCAGATATGAGAAGTGATAATGCAAAAGCAGGAATGCAGCAGGCACCGGCCCGCTCTCTGTTCCGTGCGCTGGGATTAACCGATGAAGAAATGGAACGTCCGTTAATCGGTATCGTAAGTTCCTACAATGAGATCGTACCGGGTCATATGCATCTGGACAAGATTGTAGATGCAGTAAAGCAGGGTGTAGCCATGGCAGGCGGAACTCCGATCGTATTCCCGGCCATTGCAGTGTGTGACGGTATTGCCATGGGACATGTGGGAATGAAATACTCCCTGGTAACCCGTGATCTGATTGCTGACTCCACCGAGTGTATGGCACTGGCACATCAGTTTGACGCGCTGGTCATGGTTCCGAACTGTGACAAGAATGTTCCGGGCCTTTTAATGGCGGCAGCCCGCTTAAACATCCCTACCGTGTTCGTCAGCGGCGGTCCGATGTTAGCCGGTCACGTAAAAGGCGAGAAGCGCAGCCTTTCCAGTATGTTTGAGGCAGTCGGCTCCTATGCAGCAGGCCTTATGCCTGAGGAGGATGTCAAGGAGTTTGAGTGCAAGGTCTGCCCGACCTGCGGTTCCTGCTCCGGTATGTACACTGCAAACAGTATGAACTGTCTGACCGAAGTTCTCGGCATGGGCTTAAAGGGCAACGGAACCATTCCGGCCGTTTACTCCGAGCGTCTGGTCCTGGCAAAGCATGCCGGTATGGCGGTTATGGACATGTTAAAGAAAAACATCCGTCCGAGAGATATCATGACCGAGGCAGCATTCCGCAACGCCCTGACCATGGATATGGCTCTTGGCTGCAGCACCAACAGCATGCTGCATCTGCCGGCTATCGCCCATGAGGCTGGTGTTGAACTGAATGTAGACATTGCGAATGAGATCAGTGCAAAGACTCCGAACCTGTGTCATCTTGCACCGGCCGGACATACCTATATGGAAGATTTAAACGAGGCAGGCGGCATCTACGCAGTTATGAATGAGATCAGCAAGCTTGGTCTCTTAAATCTGGACTGCATGACTGTAACCGGCAGGACTGTTGGCGAGAACATCAAGGATTGCGTCAACAAGAATCCGGAGGTCATCCGTACCATCGACAATCCGTACTCCAAGACCGGCGGCATCGCAGTTCTGCGCGGCAACCTGGCACCGGATTCCTGCGTGGTAAAACGTTCCGCAGTGGCACCGGAGATGCTGGTACATGAGGGTCCGGCGCGTGTCTTCGACAGCGAGGACGATGCCATCGCAGCCATCAAGGGCGGCAAGATCGTAGCCGGTGATGTGGTAGTCATCCGTTATGAGGGACCAAAGGGCGGTCCGGGCATGAGAGAGATGTTAAACCCGACCTCCGCCATCGTTGGCATGGGCCTTGGCTCTACGGTAGCCCTGATCACCGACGGACGTTTCAGCGGCGCATCCCGCGGTGCATCCATCGGCCATGTGAGCCCGGAGGCAGCAGCAGGCGGCCCGATCGGCCTGGTGGAAGAGGGCGATATCATTGCCATCGATATCAACGCCAATACCATCAACATGAAGGTATCGGATGAAGAACTGGCAAGACGCCGCGCAAACTGGACTCCGAAGACCAAAGAGGTCAGCGGATACTTAAAGCGCTATGCTGCACTGGTTACCAGCGCAGACAAGGGCGCAATCTTAAAAGGAAACTAAGCGTAGACCGTAGCAGAGACAGATAAGGAGTGTTTTGACATGGCGGAAACCAGAGTATTAAATGGATCAGAAATCCTGATCGAATGTTTAAAAGAACAGGGTGTAAAGACCGTGTTCGGTTATCCGGGAGGAGCCATCTTAAATATCTATGATGCGCTTTACAAGCATCAGGATGAGATTACCCACATCCTGACCTCCCATGAGCAGGGCGCATCCCATGCTGCGGACGGTTATGCAAGAGTTACGGGAAAGGTTGGCGTATGCCTGGCTACTTCCGGCCCGGGCGCTACCAACCTGGTAACCGGTATTGCGACCGCATTCATGGATTCCATCCCAATGGTAGCCATTACCTGTAATGTTGGTGTGAGCCTGCTTGGCCGCGACAGCTTTCAGGAGATCGACATCACCGGCGTGACCATGCCGATCACCAAATACAATTTCATCGTAAAAGATATCAAAAAGCTGGCCGATACCGTGCGCCGGGCATTTACCATCGCGCAGAGCGGCAGACCGGGTCCGGTCCTGATCGATATCACCAAGGATGTGACTGCGGCAGAGTATGAATACACTCCGCAGGAGCCGGCTCCGATCGTGCGTCAGACCGATACCATCCGCGAGGAGGATATCGAGGCTGCGCTGGAGATGATCCGTAATAGCCAGAAGCCGTTTATTTTCGTGGGCGGCGGAGCAGTGCTTTCCGGTGCATCCGAGGAGCTGAGGGCGCTGGCTCACAAGATCCAGGCGCCGGTTGCCGATTCTCTGATGGGAAAGGGTGCGTTTGACGGAACTGATGAGCTCTACACCGGTATGCTCGGCATGCACGGAACCAAGACCTCCAACTTTGGGGTGAGTGAGTGTGATCTCCTGATCGTGGCAGGAGCCCGCTTCAGTGACCGTGTTACCGGCAATGCCTCCAGGTTTGCGAAGAATGCAAAGATCCTTCAGATCGATGTAGACCCGGCTGAGATCAACAAAAACATCCACACTCATGCAAGCGTCATCGGTGACTTAAAGATAGTTCTGCGCAAGCTCAACGCCCGTCTGGATCCGATGAATCATGAGGAATGGATCCAGCATGTAGAGCGCATGAAGGACATGTATCCGCTGCGCTATGATAAGACCCAGCTTACCGGCCCGTTCATCATGGAGACTATTGATGAGCTGACTAAGGGCGACGCCGTTATCTGTACTGAGGTTGGCCAGCACCAGATGTGGGCTGCACAGTACTACAAATACAGAAAGCCGAGAACCCTTCTTACTTCCGGCGGACTTGGCACCATGGGCTATGGCCTGGGCGCTTCCATCGGAGCAAAGATGGCCTGCGGCGATATGGGACATCCGGATACCCCGGTATTCAATATTGCTGGAGACGGCTGCTTCCGTATGAATATGAATGAGATCGCTACCGCCACCCGCTACAATATCCCGATCATCCAGGTTGTGGTAAACAACCACGTGCTGGGTATGGTGCGCCAGTGGCAGAACCTGTTCTACGGAAAACGCTATTCACATACTGTATTAAATGATGCAGTGGATTTTGTGAAGCTGGCTGAGGCCATGGGTGCAAAGGCTTACCGCGTGACCAGACAGGAAGATTTAAAGCCGGTTCTGGAGGAGGCTATTGCGCTTAAGGCTCCGGTACTCATTGAGTGCCAGATCAACTGTGACGACAAGGTATACCCGATGGTATCACCGGGAGCTCCGATTCAGGATGCATTTGATGACACCGATCTGAAAATTAAGTAGGATCGTTATCATATAATTATGAGAAATCTAATTCTATAAAGAAGGAGGAAGAAACAATGGGAAGAGTCTACAATTTCTCAGCAGGACCAGCCGTATTACCGGAGGAAGTCCTGAAGGAAGCCGCAGAAGAAATGCTTGATTACAGAGGCACCGGAATGTCAGTGATGGAGATGAGCCATCGATCTAAAGCCTTTGAGACCATTATCGAGGAAGCGGAACAGGACCTTCGGGATCTGATGAACATTCCGGATAATTACAAAGTGCTGTTTTTGCAGGGAGGTGCCCATCTGCAGTTCTCCGCCAT
Organism: Ventrimonas sp.; assembly: GCF_048380235.1. Classification (NCBI taxonomy): domain Bacteria; kingdom Bacillati; phylum Bacillota; class Clostridia; order Lachnospirales; family Lachnospiraceae; genus Ventrimonas; species Ventrimonas sp. The sequence continues at coordinate 5,686 of NZ_DBFCCJ010000082.1, forward strand.
TCCGCAGAACCTGATGAAAAACGGTGTAGCTGATTACATCATCACGGGTCAGTGGGCGAAGAAGGCATTTAAGGAAGCGCAGAAATACGGAAAGGCAGTGGCTGTTGCATCAAGTGAAGACAAGACCTTCAGCTACATTCCGGACTGCTCTGACCTGCCGATCGACGATGACGCAGACTATGTATATATCTGCGAGAATAATACCATCTATGGCACCAAATACAAAACCCTGCCAAATACTAAGGGAAAAACGCTGGTGGCTGACATCTCTTCCTGCTTCCTCTCTGAGCCGGTGGATGTAACCAAATATGGCCTGCTTTACGGCGGTGCCCAGAAGAATGTCGGACCTGCAGGCGTTGTCATCGTGATCATCCGTGAGGACCTGATCCGTGAGGATGTACTTCCGGGAACCCCGACCATCTGCCAGTACAAGGTGCAGGCCGATGCCAAGTCTCTGTATAATACCCCGCCATGCTATGGCATTTATATCTGCGGCAAGGTATTCAAATGGTTAAAGAAACGCGGCGGTCTTCAGGCCATGAAGGAGTACAATGAGAAAAAGGCGAAGATCCTCTACGATTTCCTGGATCAGAGCAAGCTGTTTAAGGGAACCGTTGCCAAAGAGGACCGTTCCTTAATGAATGTTCCGTTTGTCACGGGAGATAAAGATCTGGATGCAGAGTTTGTCAAAGAGGCAACTGCAGCAGGCTTTGTAAACTTAAAGGGACACCGTACCGTAGGCGGCATGCGTGCCAGCATCTACAATGCCATGCCGATGGAAGGCGTGGAGAAGCTGGTTGCGTTCATGAAGAAATTTGAGGAGGCGCATCAGGCATGAGAAAGATCCATTGCATCAACGCCATTTCTAAATATGGCACAGACCAATTCACAGAAGACTATCAGCTCACAGATGAGGTAAATGAGGCAGAGGGTATTCTGGTCCGCAGCGCATCCCTTCATGAAATGCAGTTTTCCAACTCCCTGCTGGCTATTGCCCGCGCAGGAGCCGGTGTCAATAACATTCCGCTCGATGCCTGTGCACAGGAAGGCATTGTTGTTTTTAACACTCCGGGTGCCAATGCGAATGGCGTTAAGGAGCTGGTGCTTGCCGGATTGTTCCTGGCATCCCGCAATATCGTGGGCGGTATCGAGTGGTGCAAAGAGAATAAAGAGGACGCAAACATTGCCAAATCTGCCGAGAAGGCAAAGAAGGCCTTCGCCGGCTGCGAGATCAAGGGCAAGAAGCTTGGTGTGGTAGGTCTGGGTGCCATTGGTGCTGAGGTTGCCAATACAGCCATTGCTCTGGGTATGGAAGTTTACGGCTATGATCCGTACATTTCTGTTAATGCGGCATGGAGACTGTCTCGTGATGTAAAGCATACCACCAGCCTGGACATGATCTGCCAGGAGTGTGATTACATTACCCTGCATGTTCCGGCTGTGGATTCCACAAAGGGCATGATCAACAAGGCTGCCATCGAGCAGATGAAGGACGGTGTGGTGATCTTAAACTTTGCCCGTGATCTTCTGGTCAATGAAGATGACCTGGCTGAGGCATTAAAGTCCGGCAAGGTAAAAAAATATGTGACCGACTTTGCAAATCCGAAGTCCGTGAACATGGACAATACCATTGTGATCCCGCACCTGGGCGCTTCCACGGAAGAGTCTGAGGACAATTGTGCGAAGATGGCAGTTCAGGAGATCATGGATTATCTGGAAAACGGAAATATCCGTAACTCCGTCAACTATCCGGCCTGCGATATGGGCGTGAAGAAGACGGCCTGCCGTGTGGCAGTTTTACATATGAATATTCCGAACATGATCGGTCAGATCACCGGAGTACTGGCTGCCGGAAAGATCAACATTTCCGACATGACCAACAAGAGCCGCGACAAGTTCGCTTATACCCTGATGGATCTGGAGCATACGCCGGATGACATCATGGTACAGAAATTAAATGCCATTGAGGGTGTCTTAAGAGTCAGACTTATCTGATCAGAAAACCGTACATTATTTTAAAAGGCTGGGGATATCGAGAAGTCCCCAGCCTTGCTGGTTTCTGGGGAGACCAAGATCTACGGCACGTTCCCGCAAAAGAAGCTTTACATCGCGGTTGGACATTTCCGGATTCTGCTCCAAAAGCAGGGCAATGGCACCGGAAACATAAGGAGTGGCCATACTGGTGCCGCTTTTTATGGTGTAACAGCCGCTCTGATTGCTGCAGCTTGTGATGGCCGCCCCCGGAGCTACAATATCCGGTTTACATACACAGGAACGGGTCGGTCCCCGCCCAGAGTAGTCGGACATGCGGCTGCCCATGACATTGACTACCCGGTCATCATCGGAACAGCCTACCGTGATGACTTTGCGGCTGATGCCCGGCGTGGTGATGGTTCCCCGCTTTGGTCCCATGTTCCCAGCTGCCACAACCACTACAAAGCCTGCATCCCAGATTTCTTCGACACCGCGCACCAGGGCAGATGTCTCACTCATGTTCCGGCCGGAGAACGAGCCGACGGACACATTGACGATACGAATGTTGAATCGGTCGCGCTGCTGCAGGATGAGGTGGAGACCGGCCAGGACATCGGAAACATAGCCGCCGCCCCGTTTGTCCAGCACCTTGACCGGAATGAGGTGGCAGCCGGGAGCGATGCCGCAGAACCGGCCTTTGCTGGCACTGCCGTCCCCGGCGATGATGCCGCAGACATGAGTGCCGTGTCCGTTATCATCATAAGGCAGCCGTCGTCGCCGTACCATATCAAAAAAGGCGGCGATCCGTTCCTGATAGTCTTCGTGGGGAAAGCAGCCGGTATCCAGTACGGCTACCCCAATGCCGCGTCCGGTGGGGTGGTCAGAACCGGATCCGGGAGGGAAAATGGGGGCCTGGCTCATGGGAACTCCCGGCTTTTTTTACTGTTATGGTATTCAGGAGAAGCACTTCCCGTACGTGTCCATACTTAAGAATATCTTCATAATCTATTTAAACATTATACAAACATTTCCGTAAGGCTTATGTTATACTAAAGTCAGAAAAAAGATATACATCTGAACTCCTTAAAACTTTTTTGAAACGAATATGTAAGAAAAAATCCTGTGCAACCATCACGGCACAGGATTTTTTTGTTTCATTTGACATGCTGTCTGCGGCATGCTATATTGAAGATGCAGTCCAGCGGGCCGTCCGGCCCATCTGATTATCCGGCCTTTCGCCAGAATCCACTTTTATCATTGAGAAAACCGATTCTGTTCAGAATATGCACCGTTCTTTGCAGTATCGGCAAAACCCTGTTGCCGGGCACACATGTGTGAATCAGTAAGGGAACAGCAAAAATCCTGCGGCTGAGCGGAAACAATTTGTTGACATTTGAAGCAGTTTATACTATGATTAAAACATTGAAAAGAACATTTGTTCGCAGGCTGAAATACAGAAAACTGCGAGGTTCTGCATTTGGAGGAAGATATGAATAAAGACGATAAATTAAAAGCATTGGACGCTGCCATCACACAGATTGAGAAGTCTTACGGAAAGGGCTCTATCATGAAACTGGGCGATTCCGGCACCAATATGAATATTGAAACCGTTCCGACCGGTTCCATCAGCCTGGATATCGCGCTGGGCCTTGGCGGTGTGCCGAAGGGCCGTGTCATTGAGATCTACGGACCGGAGTCCAGTGGTAAAACCACGGTAGCACTCCACATGGTTGCAGAGGTACAGAAGCGCGGCGGCATTGCCGGCTTCATTGACGCAGAGCATGCGCTGGATCCGGTATATGCAAAGAATATCGGTGTGGATATTGACAATCTCTACATTTCGCAGCCGGATAACGGTGAGCAGGCTCTGGAAATTACCGAGACCATGGTTCGTTCCGGCGCAGTAGATATTGTGATCGTGGACTCTGTTGCAGCTCTGGTTCCAAAGGCCGAGATTGATGGTGAGATGGGAGATTCCCATGTGGGCCTGCAGGCCCGCCTGATGTCTCAGGCACTGCGTAAGCTGACTGGTATCATCAGCAAGTCAAACTGCTGTGTGATCTTTATCAACCAGCTGCGTGAAAAGGTTGGAGTTATGTTCGGCAATCCGGAGACGACTACCGGCGGCCGTGCACTGAAGTTCTATTCTTCTGTCCGCATGGATGTGCGCCGTGTGGAATCCATCAAGCAGGGCGGCGAGGTGATCGGCAATCATGTACGTGTCAAAGTCGTAAAAAATAAGATTGCTCCGCCATTCAAGGAGGCAGAGTTTGACATTATGTTCGGTCAGGGCATTTCCAAAGAGGGAGATATTCTGGACCTGGCAGCCAAGGATAACATCGTGGAGAAGAGCGGTGCATGGTATGCCTACGGCGGCGCCAAGATCGGCCAGGGCCGTGAAAATGCCAAGACCTACCTGCGTGAGCATCCGGCAGTCTGCGCTGAGATTGAGACGAAGGTGCGTGAGAAACACGGCCTTCCGGCAGATGAGGCGGTAGCGGCCCTCGCAGCAGGCGCAGCAGAGGAAGAGGCGCAGGACGCAGCATTCACCGGTGCTGATGACGCTGAGTAATTCTATGAAAATATGGACTATACAGGGCGGAGAAGTACAGGTGCAAAGTCTGCCCATGGAATCTTTGCAGTCCGGAAAACAGCAGAATCCGGCGGCAAACAGAAAGAAAGCAAACGGTCAGAACAGAACAGTCCGGGAGTGCGCCCTCGCACTCCTGGAGTTTCGTGACCGGACCGAGCGGGAACTTCGCCGGAAGCTGAAAGAGCGTGAATACAGCACAGAGGAAATAGATGAGACGGTACTCTTTTTAAAAGAGTACCGTTATTTAGACGATGCGGCTTACGCGGGGCGTTATATCCGCACCTGTGCCGCACGGAAAAGCCGCCGGCAGATCCGGGCAGATTTAGAGCGCAAGGGAGTATCCCGTGAGATCATTGATCTTCAGCTTCAGGAGGAATATGTGGACGAGGACAGCCAGATCCGAAAGCTTCTTGAGAAGAAAGGATATGAACCCGGAAAGAGCATGGAGCCTGCAGAATACCGTCGTCTTATGGGGGCACTTGGCCGCCGCGGATTCTCCGGTGAGGCAATCCGCAGAGTCATGGAAAGCATGCGTGAGGAGTATGACTCGTTCCTCTGATTGTAGCTGCAGAACGTATAAGGCTGCTTCCATTCAGAAAATTCGTGCCCATGAAAGGTATCTTATTGACATAGTGCACAAAACAGTTTAAAATTGAAGTGTTGTATTGGTGTACAATGAAAATTAAATAAGGAGGTGCTCCTGTGTCAACGATAATAGCAGTTGTAATTACACTGTGTGTTGTGGCGCCTATTACCTGGGCTGTTGCGACCGCGCATCGGAAGAATGCTTACGAAAGCAAGATCGGAACCGCGGAAGAAAAAGCCAGGGAAATAATAGATGAAGCGTTAAAGACGGCAGAGACAAAGAAGCGAGAAGCTCTCCTGGAGGCAAAGGAAGAGTCTTTAAAGACTAAGAATGAGCTGGATAAAGAGACAAAGGAAAGAAGAGCTGAACTTCAGCGCTATGAACGACGTGTGCTGAGCAAAGAAGAAAACCTGGACAAAAAAGCAGAGAACATGGAACGGCGGGAAGCCGGACTTGCATCCCGTGAGGAAGCCTTGAACAAGCGTAACAGCGAGGTTGAGGCCCTGTACGAAAAAGGAATACAGGAACTGGAGCGTATTTCCGGTTTAACCTCCGAACAGGCAAAAGAGTATCTGCTCAGATCTGTTGAGGCAGAGGTCAAGCATGATACTGCCAAGATGATCAAGGATCTGGAAAACAAGGCAAAAGAAGAGGCTGACAAAAAGGCAAAAGAGTACGTGGTCACTGCAATCCAGAGATGTGCTGCAGACCATGTGGCTGAGACGACTGTGTCAGTCGTACAGCTTCCGAACGATGAAATGAAGGGTCGCATCATTGGCCGTGAGGGTCGTAACATCCGTACCCTTGAGACCATGACCGGCGTAGAGCTGATCATCGATGATACTCCGGAGGCGGTGGTATTATCCGGCTTTGATCCGGTACGGCGTGAGGTGGCAAGAATTGCCCTGGAACGTCTGATCGTGGATGGACGTATCCATCCTGCAAGAATCGAAGAGATGGTAGAGAAAGCGCAGCGTGAAGTTGAAGCGAATATGCGTGAGGATGGTGAGGCTGCAGCCCTTGAGGTTGGCATCCATGGAATCCATCCGGAACTGATCAAACTGCTTGGTAAGATGAAGTTCAGAACCAGTTACGGTCAGAATGCGTTAAAGCATTCTATCGAGGTTGCACAGCTGGCAGGTCTGCTGGCCGCAGAGGTCGGAGCAGATGTGCGTCTGGCAAAGCGTGCCGGTTTACTGCATGACATTGGAAAATCCATTGACCATGAGATGGAGGGCTCCCATGTACAGCTTGGTGCAGATCTTTGCAGAAAGTACAAAGAGTCTCCTACTGTTATCAACGCAGTAGAATCCCATCATGGTGATGTTGAGCCGCAGGGTCTGATCCCGTGCCTGGTACAGGCTGCAGATACGATTTCCGCAGCAAGACCTGGTGCAAGAAGAGAGACTGTGGAGACATATACCAACAGATTAAAACAGCTTGAAGAGATCACAAACTCCTTCAAGGGAGTTGACAAGTCCTTTGCCATCCAGGCAGGCCGTGAGGTTCGTATCATGGTTATCCCGGAGCAGGTAAGTGACGACGATATGGTCCTGATGGCACGTGAGATTTCCAAACGCATCGAGGATGAGCTGGAATATCCGGGTCAGATCAAGGTCAACGTGATCCGCGAATCCCGTGTGACAGATTACGCAAAATAATCGTTTTCATGCGGACAGCAGCACAGTATATCAACAGAAATGAAAGACCGGTATTGAGAAAATGCCGGTCTTTTTTATTTCATAGGAAATTGCGTCCTATGAAACAAAAAGCGCTCCGCAGGGATGCGCACTCGGCGCAAAGGTAGATGGTTGCTGAAGCAACCGCGCCTCGGCGCGAGAATGTGCCAAGGCACATTCTTTTTTATAAGCATATTTATGTCTGAAAATTGACTTTTTTACTGTTACCCTTTATACTACATAGAAGAAAAGTCAAAAAAAGAAACGGCAATGTGAAGGGGCATTACACCATTCGAGAAGTCACTTAAGGGGCCAGAACATGATTCTGGCCCTTTTTGTATGGTAGGAAATTGTGTCCTATCATACCTCACATTGTCCTGCGGTCCGTGAAAAGATATTGAAATGGGGAAGGAGGGGAAGGGGAAAAATTCAACCGCCTGTTTTGACTTGTTCTGAAAAAAATGAAAGCCCACCGATATTTGGTGGCGGAATGGAGCATTTCAAATGATTCATGATGGATTTATCTATCTGGCCACTTTAATGCTGTTGGCAGCAATTTTGGTCAATCTTCCTGTGTACCTGCGGGGAAAGGGCGCACAGACTTTTTTTAAATTTGCACCGCCGATCGTTCTGATCTATTTAGGCATGATGCTTTTATGCACTATGAAAGTATGGGATTTGCAGGATACGTCAGCCGTTTATGTAGCAATTAAAAATCCATTACTCTACGCGATGCTGTTTTTAATGCTGCTTCGTTGTGATCTGAAAAAGATTATTAAATTAGGACCGAAAATGCTGATCGGTTTCTTCTCAGCAAGTATTTCAATCGGTGTTGGTTTTGTAGTAAGCTATGGTATTTTCCATAAATTACTGGGCCCGGACAGCTGGAAAGCACTTGCAGCACTGTGCGGAAGCTGGTTAGGCGGCGGCAGTAATATGCTGGCGGTTCAGGCAATTCTGGATGTAAGTGAAGAAAGTCTGGCATATGCCCTGGTAATGGACTCGGTTTGTGCAGTGATCTATGTTATGTTCCTTCTGTGGGTGATCAATTTCTCTAAGGAATTCAACTCCTGGACAAAGGCAGATGTACGTCTGATCGATGAAGTAGGAGCATCTCTGGAAAAAGAGGCAAGGGAGGACAAGAGACCTCTTGCATGGAAAAACATGCTTCTTTTGATCGGTGTATCCTTTTTTGTATCCTCTCTGTCCAAGGATGCCGGTGTTATGGTTGCTTCCGTTCTGCCTGTTTTTGATAAGGCAACCTGGACGGTCCTTCTCGTAACAGCTGCCGGCCTGATCGCAGCGATGACTCCGCTTGGAAAGATTAAGGGAACGGAAGAGGTTTCCAATATCATTCTTTACATTGTCGTTGCGATGATCGCTTCCAGAGCAGATATCTCTGCTATGGGAAATGCACCGGTATGGCTGGCAGCCGGATTCCTGATCCTGCTGATCCATGTAACGGTTATGGTAATCCTCGCAAAGCTGATCCGGCTGGATATCTTTACCTGTGGCGTTGCTTCTCTGGCGAATATCGGAGGAACTGCGACAGCACCGGTACTTGCAGGCGCATACAGTAACGCGCTGGTTCCGATCGGTATCCTGATGGCTCTCCTCGGCAATATTATTGGAACGCCGGGCGGCGCATTTGTAGGATACTTAATGAGCCTGATCGGTTAGAGAACAACAATTGAAAAACGGGTAACACAAGAAAAACGAAATGAAAGACCGGTATTGAGAAAATGCCGGTCTTTTTTCTTACGTTTTTATGAGAAAACTTACGAATCAGGATGGCATCTTGACATTGGAAAAGAGATGTAATAGAGTAAAACTGTAATAATCCAGATCCATAGAAAAAGCTGAGTATCCAGCAATAAATCATAAAAAGAGAGTGGGGAAGATGATGAGTAAAAAGAAACTGATTGGTATGATTACCATCGCAGCTCTCCTGGCAGGGCTGATGGCAATGCCGGTTATGGCGGCAAGCAGAAAAAAAATTAAAACTGTCAGTCTGAAGGTAGAAGCATCGATCACACCGGAAACCAGGGTCGGCTCGGAAGATGTAGATGTAGAAGTAAAAGACAGCGCCAAGTATTCCTACGATACATACGAGGTAAACAACAGTGGCTTTGAGTGGGAGGCTACTGATGTTCCGGAGCTTACCATTTATCTGCGCGCAGAGGACAGCTATTATTTTGCAGTTACGAAACTGAGCGACGTCAAAGTAGATGGGGCAACTCTTGTGAAAGCATCCAAACAGGATTCCTCAGAAACCTTAAAGGTGGTAGTAAAGCTGCCGTCTCTTTCTGAATATGTGGCAGATTTCTCTGAGGAAGAGACCGTAACACTGACTGACAATGGTTTTGCAGTCTGGAATCCAAGTTCCGGAGCGGGCAGCTATGAGGTCATGGTGTATCGTGATGGAAACACAGTCGGCGTGACTGCGCGTACCGTAGCAGAGACAAATTACAATTTAAAGAACGAAGTGACCAGACCGGCAAATTACCAGGTAAAGGTCCGGCCGGTGAATGGAGAGAATGCTTCTAATAAGGGCAAGTGGGTAGAATCCAACAGTGTTTATTACAACGCAGATCAGGTGAAGGCAATCCGTGCCGGCGAAGTAGGAGGTTTGCCGGTATCCGGAGAGTGGAAGAGCGATACAACTGGCTGGTGGTATCAGCATAGCGATGGAACCTATACGAAGAATGCCTGGGAAGAGATTGACGGCAAGTGGTATATCTTCGATGAGAACGGCTATATGAGAACCGGCTGGATCGACTGGAACGGTGAAAAATACTATTGTGACAATTCTGGTGCAATGCTGAAAAATACTACAACTCCGGATGGATATATTCTGGATTACGATGGACGGATCAAGAATGATTAAAAAAATACGATAACAAAAACAGCCCAGACATTAAGTCTACGGGCTGTTTTTGTTTGAAAGAAAACATTTGTTGCAGAAATGTTAAAGCGCTATAATATCCCGGTCTTCCGGCACATAGAGATTTCCATGATAGTAAGTCTTTCCTTCGGTCATGTAAAGCTCTTTCCGCTTTCCGACGGATTTGTCTTCGGTATGCCAGAGCACCAGATTCGGAATATGCAGGCTTTCAGCCAGCTCGGCGGCATCCTTAACGGTGCTGTGGTGCTTCTCGTAAGGCTTGAAGCGGTCACGCTCTTCATAGAGACAGAATGCCTCGTGAAGCAGCCAGTCGCTGCCTTTCACATAAGGCTCGCAGTCCGGATTGTAAGGCTCATCACCGGCACAAGTCAGCTTTTTGCCGTTTTTCAGAATGGTGGTGAAGCCAAACTGCCGTGCTTTTGTGGAGTGGATATCGAAGAAGGTGACATCGTAATCCAGGATATGCAGGGTTTCGCCGTCATGGACCGGGATCAGATGAATGCGGTCGCCGATAAGACGGTAGAATTTGTCCTGCAGGGTCAGCTTACAGAAGGTGTCAATGGTGGATACCAGGCCATCGTGGCAGTAGATCTGGAAATCCCCGTCGTATTTGCCGTTTTTCATGCGGGTAGCAATGAATCGGACCAGCCAGATCACACCGAGGATGTGGTCGGTATGCTCATGGGTCACGAACAGATGATGGATCTGCGGATAATCGATCTTCATATCCTCCAGAATCCGCAGGATGCCGTTGCCGCCGCCGGCATCGACCATGAAATACTGGTCGCCGTCACGCAGGGCAAAGCAGGTATTGTAATAATGAGTGGCATTGGCGTTGCCGGTGCCGAATACGTAAAGCTTTTCCATAGGATGTCATACTCCTTATCATTTCGTGAAAACTTGTAACTGTTCAATTTGCAGTATTTATGGTACTATACTTCTAGAAAAAAAGCAACCTGAGAGGAGGCATACCGAGTTGAACAGAGAAGAATTTCTGCGGGGACTGGAGAATGCGCTTTCCGGCAATGTTCCGCCGTCTGTGGTGCGGGACAATCTCCGTTATTACGATGATTATATTCGTTCCGAGCGTCAGAAGGGACGTTCGGAATCTGACATTATGGATGAACTGGGAGATCCGCGTCTGATTGCCCGTACCATTCTGGATACAACGCCGGGAGCGGCAGAGGGTGAGTATGAGGAGTATCATCCGTTCGGCAGTTTTGCCGGAAACAGCGGCAGAACCAGTCAGCAGGAGGAGCCGCAGCAGGCCCAGTATGGCAATTACGGCGGAACCGGAAATATCCACTACTACAACCTGAACAAGTGGTACTGGAAGCTTCTGGCTGTTGTGGTCGTGATCTTGTTTTTTACACTGGTGCTGACCATTATAGGCGGAATTCTGACACTGGTGATTCCGCTGCTGCCGGTGATCGGCATTGTGATCCTGGTCATGTGGCTGGTTCGCGGTCCGCGAGGCTGAAATATCTGAATAAAAATGCAGTCTGCACTCTGCTAAGGAATTGCAGGGTCACGCATTTCAAGAACCCGGGAATATTCTTTTGTTTCCGGGTCTTTTTTTGTTTCGGAGCGGTTCAGCTGCAGAAACCGGACAAGCTGGTAACAGTCAATCCAGATCTCGTTATTTCCATCCTTCTGGGATTCATCAAAGATGAGCTGAAGCCCAAAATGCAGATGCGGCTCATCGATATTGTTCGTGTTTTCCGTGCGGCTATAGCCGGTGCGGCCCAGATAACCGATCACATCCCCGGCCTGGACGATGCTGCCCTCCTTTAAGGCTTTGTGATAGGGATAGTTTTTTCGCAGATGTGCATAGTAATAGTAGCGTTTTTTGTCAAAGCTGCGGATCCCAAGCCGCCAGCCTCCGTACTGGTTCCAGCCGATAGCCTCCACATAGCCGGATTCCACGGCAATGACGGGAGTTCCTACCTGGCCCATCATATCATGTCCGAGATGCTGGCGCTTGAAGCCATAGCTGCGGGAAACACCAAAATCGTCATAATCCTGATAGGGAAAATGCTTAGCAATGGGAGAGAAGGCTTTTAATCCGTATTTGGTAACCCAGGACAGGCTGCCGTTTTCTGCCGGCTCCTGAATTTCATAAGTGCCGACCATGCCGCCAAGAACTGCAGTGTAGGCCTCCAGATAATAGGCGTAGTATTTCATGTTTTCTGTCAGGGTCTGCATGGATTCGCCACCTTTTATACGTTCTGCCAGTGTATCCATGTCGGTAGTGCGGAACCGGGAAAAATCGCCTCCGTAACGAGCTGCAAGGTAAGCGAGAAGCTCGATCCAGTTTAGGTGGCAGTCAGATGTAAAGCTGTCTACATCCAGACGGAGAGCCTGACGCAGCGCTTCATCCGGAACAGAAAAATCGACCCACTTAATATACTTTTTTTCTTCTGTTTGAGCGGAGTCTGACGGAGTGGCGTTTTGGGTGCTGGAAAAAATGGCTCCGGAAGATAGCTTCCGGGAGAAAACAGAAAGGCAGAGGGCCGTCAGGATCAGGATTTCCGCGGTAACCACAAAACGGAGAAAGCGGGAAAGGGCATATTGAAACAGGAGAGAAGATTTCATGGGTCTGCTCCCTCGGCTTTTTACCATTTTATGGGTTAAATTATACAGATAGCACAGAAAACGAAAGGAAATTATTAAGAAAAAGTAAATTTTGACCAGATTGCTTGACTCATAAGCGTCACAAGTGTATAATCTCTTTGTAACATAGTTAACAATTATGTAATATTTAGAAATAAAGTATTCACGATTGGAGAGCGGTTCATGAAGAAAACAGTATTATACATAGCAGCAGTGCTGGCAGTATCAGGCGGTTTGATGTGGCAGAGACCTATGGTTGCACATGCAGAGCCGGAGGTCATCCAGGAGGCTCCGGTTTCTACTGTACTCGAAGTGGCGGCAGAAGAGGTGGCTGACGAGGACAATGGACCGGCTCCGGAAATCCAGGCAGCAAAGAAGCTGGAAGAAGAACTGGCAGCAGCCGAGGAAGCGGCAGCCAGGGCAGCAGAAGAGGCAGCCAGTGCCCGCCAGAATCTTGTGGACTATGCGCTCCAGTTTGTGGGCGGCCCGTACCGCGCAGGCGGCAATGACCCGCATACCGGTGTTGACTGTTCCGGCTTTGTGCGCTATGTCATGCAGCATGGCGCAGGCATCAGCATGAACCGTTCTTCCGGTTCTCAGGCAACCCAGGGTCACGCAGTGAACTCCAGTCAGATGCAGCCTGGCGACCTGCTGTTTTACTCCGGCGGTTCCGGCATCAATCATGTAGCCATGTATATCGGAGACGGAAAGATCGTGCATGCGTCTACTTATGCGACCGGCATCAAGATTTCCAAATGGAATTACCGCAATCCGGTGAAGATTGTAAGCATGTTTTAAATCGCATTGCTTTTTCCACACATTTCCAGTATAATGAAGCGGAAGAATGCTGATTCCCTTAGTCAGGTTCTTCAACCTTATTAATTATTTATACTCCCTAGTGAAGGCCGGACAGCTCCCCTGTCCGGCTTTTCCGTTTTGGAAAAAACAGACAGGATCAGGACAGTATATTTGTAATGCAGATTCGCATACTAATCCCGTAACAAATTTACAGCTCAAACAGGAGGTAGCGATCATGAGAGACCATTACAATGATATGGACAATAGCAGAAACTGCCATACTTCTGACTCTGTGGATTCTGAGAAGAACAGTACCCGGAATACCAGCCGCGATTCCGGCCAGAACAGCAGCCGGAATTCCGGGCAGAACAAGGCGCAGAATAGCAGCCGGAATAAAGCATACAACAGCAGCCGGAACAATATGGATAACAGCAGCAGAAATTAGCAGGCTGCAACAGGAAAAGGGTCGTCTTCTCAGGGAAGACGGCCTTTTTTTGTTTCATAGGAAATTGCGCCTATGAAACAAAAAAGCGCTCCGCAGGGATGCGCACTCGGCGCAAAGGCACATTCTTTTTTCGCGGATTGTCCAACCGCAGCCTGTCTGCATAAGATATAGTAAGAAAGACGGACAGGCGGATGCGTATGTGGGATCTGATAAGCGGAGCACAGCTGGATGAATACCTGGATCAGGGAAAGAGGCTGTTTCTGGTGGATATGCGGGATGCACGTGCCTACCGCAGGGCACATATCCGGGGTGCTGTGAATATTCCGTACGGAGAACTGCGGGCCAGGATCGGGGAGCTGCCGCAGGAGAGTCTGATCGTGCTTTACTGTTACCATGGACCGAACAGCATGCGGGCGGCCAGATGGCTGGCCTCTCTGGGATATGAGACAGCGGATGTATATGGCGGAATCCAGGCCTACCGTGGGAAGTATCTTGAGTGGGGACCACAATGCTGATTTTTGGGAGCGGTATTTCCGGGTTATGATTTCAGTTATGATTTCGGCAGAGGTATTCGTTGACAAGTTCATGGGCGGGTAATAAAATAACAGTATTAATTCCAAGAAAAGACGAGGAGAATACGCTATGAAATACATGTTTGCATCTGATATTCACGGTTCTGCCCATTACTGCAGGAAAATGCTTGAGGTGTACCGTCAGTCCGGAGCAGAGCGCCTGATTTTGCTGGGTGATCTTCTGTATCACGGACCACGCAACGACCTTCCGCAGGAGTATGCGCCGAAGCAGGTGATCGCCATGTTAAATGAGTACAAAAATGAGATCATTGCCGTGCGCGGCAACTGCGAGGCTGAGGTAGACCAGATGGTTCTGGAGTTCCCGGTTATGGCGGATTATGCCATTCTGGTGTTAAATGGCCTGACCTTCTTTGCTACCCACGGTCATCTGTTCAATCAGGACCAGATGCCGCCGTTAAAGGCAGGAGATATTCTGGTACATGGTCATACACATCTTCTGAAGGCAGAAAAAGTAAACGGCCATTACATCTTAAACCCGGGTTCCACCTCCATCCCGAAGGGCGGCAATCCGGCTACATACGCGATCCTGGATGAGCAGGATTTCAAGATCCTTGACTTTGACGGAAATGTAGTCAAAGAGGCAAAATTAGGTTAGGAAAGGAATGGTATGGCGACAAAAGTATATGAACTGATTGCACCCTGTCATTTTGGCCTGGAGGCAGTCCTGAAAAAAGAAATCCTGGATCTCGGCTATGAGATTGCCCAGGTGGAGGACGGAAAGGTAACCTTCCTCGGAGATGCGGAGGCTATCTGCCGCGCGAATATTTTCCTGCGCACGACGGAGCGTATTCTGCTGAAGGTGGGAAGCTTTAAGGCTGTCACCTTTGAGGAGCTTTTCCAGGGAACCAAGGCACTGCCATGGGAGGAATATATCCCGCAGGATGGCCGTTTTTGGGTCAAGAAGGCCAATTCCATCAAGAGCAAGCTCTTTAGCCCGTCTGATATCCAGTCCATCATGAAAAAGGCTATGGTAGAGCGCATGAAGCAGGGCTATGGTGTGTCTGTGATCCCGGAGACCGGTGCGGATTATCCGGTGCGCGTATCTTTGTATAAGGATATTGTGACGGTAGCGCTGGATACCACCGGCGAGTCCCTTCATAAGCGCGGATACCGCAAGCTGACCAGCAAGGCTCCCATCGAGGAGACTCTGGCAGCGGCCCTCATTATGCTGACGCCGTGGAATAAGGACCGCATCCTGGTAGATCCGTTCTGCGGAAGCGGAACCTTTCCCATTGAGGCAGCCATGATGGCGGCTAATATGGCGCCGGGCATGAACCGCTCCTTCCTTTCAGAGGACTGGAAGCAGATCATTCCGCGCAAGTGCTGGTATGAGGCTATGGATGAGGCCCAGGAGATGGTGGACGATACGGTGAGTGTGGATATTCAGGGCTATGATCTGGATCCGGAGGTCATTAAGGCAGCCAGAGCCAATGCAGAGCTGGCTGGCGTGGCTCATATGATCCATTTCCAGCAGAGACCGGTGTCGGAGCTAAGCCATCCGAAAAAATACGGTTTCCTGATCACCAACCCGCCGTATGGCGAGCGTATTGAAGACAAAAAGAATCTTCCGGCTCTGTATACCCAGATCGGAGAGCGCTTTAAGGCGTTGGACAGCTGGTCTGCGTTTATCATTACTTCCTATGAAGATGTTGAAAAGTATATGGGCCGCAAGGCAGATAAAAACCGTAAGATCTACAATGGTATGATGAAGACCTATTTCTATCAGTTCCTGGGCCCGAAGCCGCCGAGAAGAAAACCGGAGGGCGCACCGAAAAAACAGGATTGTGAACAGTAAGCCTCCATGGAACAGGCAGGGAGAAGCTGAATTGAAAAATAGATTTGCGCGGATGTGGCTGGTTCCTGTGCTGACTGCCGCGGCATTTTTTGCAGTCGGCTGTACAGCTGAGAAAATTTCAACATCAGAGACAACCTCTGCGGTGACAGAGCTTGTGATACCGGAAAACTCAGAACTTCCGGCGCGATATGATGCCCGGGAGGATGGACGCACAGCTCCGGTAAAGAACCAGGGAGATCTTGGCACCTGCTGGGCCTTTGCATCGCTTTTGGCGCTGGAAAGCAGCCTTTTGCCGGAGGAATCCTATGATTTTTCGGAGGACCATATGTCCCATGATCCGAATTTTCTGCTGGATCAGAAAAGCGGAGGCGACTATATCATGTCCATGGCCTATCTGCTTTCCTGGAGAGGACCTGTCCTGGAGGAGGAGGATCCTTATGGGGACGGTATCTCGCCGGAGGGACTGACGGCGGCAAAGCATGTACAGGAGATCCGGATTCTGCCGGCATATGACCGTGAGGCTGTCAAAGCAGCTGTGTACCGGACCGGTGGTGTCCAGAGCGCACTGTATACGACACTGCAGAGGCAGGAGCAGGACAGCCGCTACTATAATGACAAAACCGGAGCCTACTATTATTCCGGAACGCTTCCGCCCAACCACGATGTGGTCATTGTGGGCTGGGATGATGATTATCCGGCAGAAAATTTTTCGGAGCTTCCGCCGGATAATGGCGCTTTTCTTTGCGAGAACAGCTGGGGAACGGGATTCGGCGAAGCGGGGTTTTTCTATGTTTCCTATTACGATACCAATCTCTGTACCACCAATCTGCTCTATTCCGATGTGGAACCGGCAGACAATTATGACCGGATCTATCAGACTGATCTGTGCGGATGGCTGGGGCAGATCGGCTATGGAAATGAGAATGTGTGGGGAGCAAATGTTTATACGGCTTCAGCCGGCATGCAGCAGATCTGTGCTGTCGGATTTTATGCGGTGGATGCAGATACGGAATATGAGATCGGCATCGTCACGGACGTGCCGGACCAGCCGGCAGCAGACTGGAGGCACTTAAAGCAAAAGAAGCTTGGAACGGTATCCGGAACGCTTCCGTATGCGGGCTATTACACCATACCGCTTGCGGAACCGGTAAAAGTTAAGCCGGGAGAGCGCTTTGCTGTGACCTTGAAGCTTCATACGCCGGGAGCAGTTCATCCCATGGCGATTGAATACGATTCAGGAGACGGACGCTGCCTGGTGGATATCACGGACGGAGAGGGATATTTAAGTGCAGATGGTGATGTATGGGAACGGGTGGAAACAGAGCAGGAGTGTAACCTCTGTCTGAAAGCATATACGGTGATGCAGTAGAAAGAATGGAGAAAATATGAAAAAACACAGAATCGTCTTTGCAACCGGCAATGCCGGAAAAATGAAAGAGATCCGCTTGATCATGGCTGATCTGGGCTGTGAGGTGGTTTCCATGAAGGAGGCCGGGGCAGACCCCGAAATCGTGGAAAATGGAAGATCATTTGCGGAAAACGCGGAAATCAAGGCTCGCGCGGTCTGGAACTGCACCGGTGATATAGTGCTGGCAGATGACTCCGGTCTTGTGGTGGATTACATTGGCGGAGAGCCGGGCATTTATTCTGCACGCTATATGGGCGAGGATACCTCTTACGAGATCAAGAACCGGAATATCATTGACCGTCTGGCAGACGCAAAAGGCCAGGAGCGCAGTGCCCGCTTTGTCTGCAATATTGCAGCAGTCCTTCCGGACGGACGTGTTCTGCACACAGAGGCAGCTATGGAGGGACAGATTGCCATGGAACCGGCCGGATGCGGCGGCTTTGGCTATGATCCGATCCTCTATCTTCCGGAATTCGGCATGACCTCCGCGGAAATCACGATGGAGCAGAAAAATGCGATCAGCCATCGCGGCAAGGCGCTGGAGGCCATGAAAAAGGAATTAGAGCATTACTTTGAGGAGGAAGCCTGATGAAGATACTGATCGTGAGTGATACCCACAGAAAAGACGGAAACCTGTATGATGTGATCGAGAAGGAGAAGCCGTTTGATATGCTGATCCATCTGGGAGACGCAGAGGGAAGCGAGCATGTGATCGCGGACTGGCTTGATGAGGACTGTGATCTGGTAATGGTACAGGGAAACAATGATTTCTTTTCCTCGCTGGACCGGGAAATAGAACTGGATCTTGGACCGCACCGAGCTTTTCTGACTCACGGTCATTATTATAATGTATCTCTGGATGTGGACCGCCTCTGGGAGGAAGCAAAGGATCGTGGCTGTGACATTGCCATGTTCGGTCATACTCACCGCCCATATCTGGAGGAGCTGGATGGAATCACGCTTTTAAATCCGGGCAGTCTTTCCTATCCGCGACAGGAGGGCAGAATGCCTTCTTACATGATCATGGACCTGGCAGATGACGGAACCGCGAAATATCACATGATGTTTTTAGGGGAATAAAAAAATATAAAAAAATTTTTCAAAAACTGTTGACAAAAGAAGACCTGTATTATATAATTACTCTCGCGTTGTTCAGTAGCACTCTGAGAGAGCGGATGAACATACAGGTTTTCAGTGATCCGGGGTGTGGCTCAGCTTGGCTAGAGCACCTGGTTTGGGACCAGGGGGTCGCAGGTTCGAATCCTGTCACCCCGATTGAATTGAATATGCGGGTGTAGTTCAATGGTAGAACACCAGCCTTCCAAGCTGGATACGTGGGTTCGATTCCCATCACCCGCTCTTGAAAAGTTTATCTTTTCAAAGTGAGTCTGTAGCTCAGCTGGATAGAGCAACGGCCTTCTAAGCCGTGGGTCGGGGGTTCGAATCCCTTCAGGCTCGTTTCTTTCACGAAAGTGAAAGATGAATTTCATAATGGTGGGTATAGCGCAGCTGGTTAGCGCGCCAGATTGTGGCTCTGGAGGCCGAGGGTTCGAATCCCTCTATCCACCCTGATTGTCAGATCCTTATGCAGATATGCGTAGGGATCTTTTCCAATCTGTATGATCTTACAGCGGCAGTGCATTCCCGCGCTGCACACAGAATTTCATATCCGCGGGCATGGCGGAATTGGCAGACGCGCCAGATTTAGGTTCTGGTATCTCCGATGTGCAGGTTCAAGTCCTGTTGCCCGCACTGAAAAACCCCGGTGATTGGTTTCACCGGGGTTTTTGTGCGATTGACGGCCATTGTATGAATGCCGCTTTTATTTGGTTAAGGTACCATTGTCGAAGTAGTCGATCTTCATGGAATGACGTACATCTGCCAGGGTCTTTGCTGCAGTTTCCTTTGCACGCTTGCTGCCTTCTGCCAGGATATCGTAAACATCCGGAAGACGCTGTTCCCATGCTTTTCTGCGCTCGCGGATCGGAGCCAGCTCGTCCTGGATAACATTGTTTAAGAACTTCTTGACTTTGACATCGCCAAGGCCGCCGCGGCGGTAGTGGTCTTTTAACTCATCCAGGCTGTTGTAATCCGGCAGGAATTCTGCGAAGTGCTCCGGACGGCAGAATGCATCGAGATAGATGAATACCGGGTTGCCTTCCACCTGTCCCGGATCTTCCACGCGAAGGTGGTTGGGGTCAGTGAACATGGACATGATTTTCTTGCGGATATCCTCTGGCTCATCAGATAAGTAGATGCAGTTGCCCAGGGATTTGCTCATTTTTGCTTTGCCGTCAATACCTGGCAGTCTTAAGCATGCCTGGTTCTGCGGGAGGATGATCTGCGGCTCAACCAGGGTCTCGCCGTATACAGAATTGAACTTGTGCACGATCTCGCGGCACTGTTCGATCATTGGCATCTGGTCTTCACCAACCGGAACGGTGGTAGCCTTGAATGCGGTGATATCGGCTGCCTGGCTGATCGGGTAGCAGAAGAAGCCGACCGGAATGCTTGCCTCAAAGTTACGCATCTGGATCTCAGCCTTTACGGTTGGGTTTCTCTGCACACGGGAAACGGTAACCAGGTTCATATAGTAGAAAGTAAGCTCAGTGAGCTCCGGAACCATAGACTGGATGAAAATGGTGGATTTCTTCGGGTCGAGGCCGCATGCAAGGTAATCCAGGGCAACCTGGATAATGTTGTCGCGTACTTTTTCCGGGTGTTCTGCGTTGTCGGTTAAAGCCTGTGCATCGGCAATCATAATATAGATCTCATCGTATTTGCCGGAATTCTGCAGTCTGACACGTTCTTTTAATGAGCCAACATAGTGGCCTACATGAAGGCGGCCGGTAGGACGGTCGCCAGTCAGGATAATCTGTTTCATAAATGTTGTAAACTCCTTTATTCTTTGTGCGGCACTTCCGCTGATTCTTCTATTATAATATTTTCAATGGGGTACGTCAACTGAATCAAGGCTTTCGCTGAATGTGGGATTTTGGTGGATTTGAAAGGTAAAGCTATTGCTTTTTTCGCAGTAATCGGATATAATAGACAGGCATTTGTATTGTGAAAACCATTGGGCCATCGCCAAGCGGTAAGGCACAGGACTTTGACTCCTGCACTCGAGGGTTCGAATCCCGCTGGCCCAGCTAAAACAGCATTTGATCATTGCACATAGGGGATCAGATGCTGTTTTTATTTGTAAAACATGAAACGTTTCATTTATAAAACAAATAACGGAAAAAGATTTGGTTAAAAAGACGAAAAAGAACGATATAATACTAGATATTACGACGAAAGTGACAATAGAGTGAAAAAAGCGATTGACTGTGAAAAGCCGTAGTGCTATTATGATTTCATAAGAAATGAAACGTTCCATTTCTTGCGAAATCACTGTCGGAAGGAGGGACGAATGACTACAATAAAAGATGTAGCGAGGGAGGCGGGTGTATCTCTTGGAACGGTATCCAATGTTCTGAATGGCAGGGAAAGCGTTAAGCCGGAAAACCGGGAAAAAGTTTTGAAAGCCATAAAAAAGTTGAGGTTTCATTATAATATGACAGCCAGTGCGCTGCGGACAAAAACAACAAAGAATATTGGATTGATTATTCCGACAATTATTAATCCTTATTATCCGGAACTTGCAAGAGGTGTGGAGGATGAAGCCCGTAAAGCTGGGTTTACCGTATTTTTATGTAACAGCGACCGGCAAAAAGAAAAAGAAAAGGTATATATCAATGCGCTACTCAGCAAGGGAGTGGATGGAATTATCCTGGTAAAGCCTCAGATGGAGCGCAGCGAACTCCTGGAACTGGGACAGCAGACGGCATTGGTGATCCAGGATTGTGAAGTGAATGAGGATGATGGGCTTTTGGAAGTCAATGTAAACGATTATGTGGGGATCGTTCAGGGAATGAATCTGCTGTTCCGTTATGGACACAGCCGGATTGCCTTTCTTGGAGGCCTGATGGAATCCCACTCCAGCCGACGCAGGATGAAAGCGTATGAAGACTGTCTGGAGTCCAGAAAAATTCCGTATCGTCAGGATTATGTGAGCCTTGGTGATTACAGTACAAACAGTGGTTTTAACATGATGAAAAAATTGTTGAAAACAAGCCCGCTTCCAACAGCTGTCATTGCATCCAATGATATGATGGCTATGGGAGCCATGAAGGCCATTCAGGAAAAAGGGCTGCAGATTCCGGCAGATATTTCTGTTATTGGTTACGACGACATTGAAATGGGAAAGCTTTGTACCCCGGCCCTTACTACCATCCATCAGCCCAAATATGAGGTTGGAGTGGCCGCTTTCCGGTTGCTGAAGCAGACAATTTTGGGAGAGGATATTCCGCCTGAACAGAAACATATTGTGATGGAGACACGGATGGTACAAAGGGAATCTGTGGGATATGCAGCAGAGTAGATTATTAAAAGAATCCTGAAAAACAGGATTCTTTTAATAATAACATAAATGAAACGTTTCATAATAGAGGAAAGAAGCGCGTGGAGAAAGAAAAAAAAGTAATTTACATCGGAAATGATCATGGTGGATGCCGCTTGAAAAAAATCATCACAGCCTATTTGGATGAGCACGGGATTCCATATGTAAATGTAGGTACCGATACAGAAGAGATCGTCCGCTATCCGTATTATGCAGCACAGGTTGCCGAAGCAGTATCTACCGGGAAGGCTGTGCGTGGAATCCTGATTTGTTCTACCGGTATTGGCATGAGTATTTTTGCAAACCGCTTTAAAGATGTTCGGGCTTCGCTTTGCACCGATACTTATATGGCAAAAATGACCAGAAGGCATAATGATTCCAATATTCTCTGTCTGGGCGGCAAGATCACCGGAGAATTTGAGGCAATTGATATTCTGGAGACCTGGCTGAAGGAAGAGTTTGAAGGAGGACGTCATAACATTTCTCTGGGGCTGATTAAAGAGGCAGAAAAAACGCTTTGCTGTGAACAGGTACCGGAACCGGAAGCAATCCTGCCGGGAGAAAGAAAATAACAGGAGGTGTCACGTGAAAACAGCAGTAACGATTGCGGGAGCGAATGCAAAAGATTCTGCATTTGTGGTATGGAGAGGGTTTGAAAAGTCCATCCGGAAGGCATCGGAATATGGGTATGATGGAGTAGAACTGGCGTTAAAGCGTGCAGATGAAATTGACCGGAAACAGCTTCGGGAATGGCTTAAGGATAACCATATGGAAGTCAGCTGCATCACAACAGGCCAGGTGTTTGCGGATCTTGGACTTTATTTTACACATCCGGATCCGGAAAAACGAAAAGAAACCATCCAGGTCTTTTCCAATCTCATCGATCTGGCGGAGGAGTTTGGCGGCATCATCAATGCAGGAAGAACACGGGGCTTTGTAGGAGAAGGGCAGACCCGGGAGGAGGCAGAAAAATTATTTGTGGATGCCATGCGCGCATTGTGTGATCGGGCAGCAGCGAAAAAGGTTCAGATGCTGATTGAACCGGTAAACCGTTATGAGATTAATTTTGTAAACAATTTGGATGAAGGTGCTAGGCTTCTTTCTAAAGTTGAGCGGGAAAACTGCGGACTGCATGCGGATGTATTTCATATGAACATTGAGGATGACCGGATTGGAGACAGCCTGATCCGAAACGGGAAATGGGTTAAATATGTACATCTGGCTGATTCCAACCGACTGGCACCCGGACTGGGGCATCTGAATTTTGATGAAGTATTTGAAGCACTGAAAACCATTCATTATGACGGATGGGTTTCTGTGGAGATTCTTCCGGGAGATAATCCGGACTGGATGGCGGGAAAAGCTATTCATTATATCAAACCAAAAGTAACCGACTATATGCCATATTAGAATAGGAGTGAAATGAACATGACAGAGGAGAGAAAAAGAGAACTGGAAGCAAAGTGCCTTCAGTTTCGCAAGGAACTGATTGATTTGCTTCATGAGATTCAGACAGGACATCCGGGCGGATCCTTATCGTGTGCGGAAATTCTGACGACATTATATTTTGACTGTATGAATCATGATCCAAAGCATCCGAAGATGGAAGGACGTGACCGGTTGATTTTAAGCAAAGGCCATGCCGCCCCAATGCTGTATCTGGTTTTAGCGGAGCTTGGATATTTCCCGAAGGAAGAACTGAAAACGTTAAGACAGCTCAATTCCAGACTGCAGGGACATCCCTGCGCGCACAAGACTCCGGGGGTTGAATTGTCTACCGGTCCGCTGGGACTGGGGCTTGGCGCAGGTGTTGGAATGGCACTGGCAGAACGCCTGAAAAATAGTGATGCTTACATTTATGTAATCCTTGGCGATGGTGAATGCGAGGAAGGCGGTGTCTGGGAAGCAGCAATGGCGGCATCCAAGTTTCAGACCACACATTGCATTGCATTTCTGGATCACAATGGAGTCCAGCTTGATGGCACGCTGGAAGAAATCATGCCAATGGGGGATTTTGCAGCAAAATGGGCATCGTTCGGATGGAATGTTATTTCCTGCAATGGACATGATGTGGAGGAAATTGCCAATGCCGTAGCAAAAGCGAAAGAAGAAACGCAAAAACCATCCATCGTTATTTGTGAGACTGTGAAGGGAAAGGGTATTTCTTTCATGGAAGGAAAGAACATCTGGCATGGAAAGGCCATTGGAGATGAGGATTACAAAGAGGCGAAAAAAGAGTTGGGAGGAGAGGCTTCATGAGTGAAAAAATTGCAATCCGTGATGCTTATGGAGAAGCATTAAGGGAACTGGGCGGAATCAATGAAAAAGTAGTTGCCCTGGAAGCAGATGTCGGTGGTTCTACAAAATCCATTCTTTTTGGCAAAGCATACCCGGAACGTTATTATAATGTCGGGATCAGCGAGCTGAATATGGTCAATATGTCGGCAGGAATGGCTCTGGAGGGGATGATTCCCTATGTGAATACCTTTGCGGTATTCATGGCATCCCGGGCATTGGATCCGGTGCAGTCACTGATTGCATATGATCATCTGAATGTCCGGCTGTGCGGAACCTATTGCGGCTTATCCGATTCCTATGATGGGGCAAGCCATCAGGCAATCACGGATATCGCAGCAATGCGTGCCATACCTGGGATGACGGTCATTTCCGTAGCAGATGCGGTTGAGACGAAAAAGGCCGTCATGGCTCTCGCTGAGTATGAAGGCCCTGCATATCTGCGGCTTTCCAGGGCCGCTGAGCCAGTTACCTATAAAGAGGATTTCCAGTTTGAAATTGGAAAGGGTGTTGTTCACACAGAAGGAAAAGATCTTACCATCATTTCTGCCGGGACTGTTCTTTATAATGTACTGGAAGCAGCAAAAATCCTGGAGACACAGGGGATTTCAGCAACGGTAGTGGATATGCATACAATTGCACCGATCGATCGCGGCCTGATTGCAGAATGTGCTGAAAAGACAGGTGCGATTCTTACCGTAGAAGAACATTCCATCCGCGGTGGTCTTGGAAGTGCAGTAACAGAAGTAACCGCAGAAACCTGTCCGGTACCGGTCGAAATTCTTGGGATGGAAGATTTCGCAGAATCCGGTCCGCTGGATCTGCTGACACACAAATATGGATTCGGTGCAGAACATATTGCAGAGCGGGCAAAACAGCTGCTGAGAAGAAAGGAGAAGTAGGACGATGAAAGATCCGATTCAGAAATATTTTCAAATAGGAACAATTCAGTGGATGTCACATCCGCCGGTAAGCTATGATCTTCTTGATTCTGTAAAGACTCTGGCGGTTGATGATTTCTTTACTGCCATCGAGATTACAAAAATCGCAGATGATGAGACACGGGACAAGGTAAAGCATATGCTGGAACAGTCTCATATGAAAGTCTGTTACGGGGCACAGCCAAGATTGCTTGGGCCTGGTCTGAATCCAAATGATGTGGATGAGGAGGGCAGAAAAAAAGCAGAGGAAACGCTTCTGGAGGCTATTGATGAGGCACAGTATATGGGTGCAAAGGGAATTGCATTTTTGGCCGGAAAGTGGAATGAGGAGACAAAGGAAGAGGCATACAGCCAGCTGTTAAAGACAACCAGAAACATCTGTTCCTACGCAGCAGAAAAAAACATGATGGTGGAACTGGAGGTTTTTGATTTTGACATGGATAAAGCTGCACTGATCGGTCCGGCTCCCTATGCAGCAGAGTTTGCAGCAGATATGAGAAAGACCCATAACAATTTTGGCCTGCTGGTGGATCTGTCGCACTTCCCGACAACCTATGAAACATCCAGATTTGTGATCCAGACCTTAAAGCCGTATATCACACATCTTCATTTTGGAAATGCAGTGGTAATCAAAGGCTGCGAAGCATATGGGGATAAGCATCCGCGCTTTGGGTTCCCGAACAGCGCAAACGACACAGACCAGCTAGTGGATTTCCTGACGGTATTGAAACAGGAAGGGTTCTTCCGTGCACAGGATCCGCTGGTACTGTCTATGGAGGTAACTCCGTGGGGAGATGAAGACGGAGATATCATTCTTGCAAACACGAAGCGGGTTCTGAAACGTGCGTGGGCACTGGTTGAGGATTAGGAGGAAGCGCTATGAAGATTGTGATTCTTGATGGTTATACAGAAAATCCAGGTGACTTAAGCTGGAGTGGTTTTGAGGCACTGGGGGAACTTACGGTTTATGACAGGACAACGGATCATAGTCAGATCGCAGAGCGGATCGGGGATGCAGAGGCTGTTTATACCAATAAGACACCGATCAGCCGGGAAACGATGGAAGCATGCCCGGGGCTGAAATATATTGGTGTGCTGGCCACCGGTTATAATGTGGTGGATGTCGCTGCTGCAAAGGAAAAAGGCATTGTGGTTACCAATATTCCGACATATGGTACCGATGCAGTTTCCCAGTATGCGATCGCGCTTTTGCTGGAGCTGTGCCATCATATCGGTGCCCATTCTGACTGCGTAAAGCGTGGGGACTGGACCAGCAATGCAGACTGGTGTTTCTGGAATTATCCACTGATCGAGCTGGCCGGAAAGACCATGGGAATCATTGGATTCGGACGCATTGGCCAGGGAACTGCCCGGATTGCTCAGGCGCTCGGCATGAAAGTACTGGCATATGATACATATCAGAATAAAGATCTGGAGAGTGAAACCTGTCGGTATACCTCCCTGGATGAACTTCTGAAAGAATCCGATGTTATTTCCCTGCATTGCCCGCTCTTCCCGGAAACAGAAGGAATCATCAATAAAGAGAACATTGCAAAAATGAAAGATGGTGTTCTGATTATCAATGATTCCCGCGGACCGTTGATCGTGGAGAAGGATTTACGGGATGCATTAAACAATGGAAAAGTAGCTGGTGCCGCAGTGGATGTGGTTTCCACAGAGCCGATTCAAATGGACAATCCGCTGCTTGAAGCGAAGAACTGTATTATTACACCCCATATCGCATGGGCCCCGAAGGAATCCAGACAGAGGCTGATGGATATTGCAATAAATAACTTAAAGGCTTATGCAGAAGGAACACCGGTCAATGTGGTAAACCGGTAACAGGAGGAGCTGTGAAACAAAATTATCCAGAAATCAGGCTTGGAGTTGTTCTGAGCAGCAGAAATAATTTTTCAGAAAAGTTATCACAGGACGCCGCAGACGGTTTGAAATCCCTGCTGGAACAGGAAGGCTTCTTTTGTGCAGTCTGTCCGGTTCTGGTGGAAAGGGAGGAACAAATCCCGGAGATCCTGGAATATCTGAAAACAGAGCGTTGTAATGCCCTGGCGATTGTTCTGGGGAATTTCGGGGCAGAGACACCGGAAACCATATTAGCACAGCGCTTTGAGGGACCGGTCATGTATGCGGGGATCACAGAAGACTCCAATGCACGGATGTACGATGCGAGAAGGGATTCCTATTGCGGACTGCTGAATTGTTCTTATAATCTGGGAATCCGCAGGGTAAAGGCCTGGATCCCACGCTATCCGATTCAGACGTTGTCTGGGTTGGTAGAGAATTTTCGAAAGTTTGTAAGGATTGCAGGTGCCATAGTCGGACTGAGCCAGTTAAAGCTTATCACGTTCGGACCAAGGCCAGATGATTTTGTTGCCTGCAATGCTCCAATCCAGGGGTTGTACGATCTTGGGGTGGCTGTCCAGGAAAATTCGGAACTGGATCTTTATCTGGCATATCAGAAGCATGAGAATGATCCGAGAATACCTGAAATTGTGCAGGATATGATCCGGGAGCTGGGAGAAGCGCGCTACACGGAAACCCTGCCGCGGATGGCCCAGTATGAGGTGACATTGCTTGACTGGATGAAAGATAATCTTGGAGAACGCAGGTATGCAGCATTTGCCAATAAATGCTGGCCGGCATTTCAGCAGGTATTTGGTTTTCTTCCATGCTATGTACACAGCCGTCTGGCAGGCCAGGGCATTCCGGTTGCCTGTGAAACGGATGTATATGGAGCGCTTTCAGAGTATATAGGCCTGTGTATCGGACAGAAGCCGGTAACGCTTATGGATATCAATAATGCGATTCCGGATGATATTTATCAGGATATCCGGCAAGACGGATTTCCATACAGACAGGGAGAACTGTTTATGGCCTTTCACTGCGGCAATACCAGTTCCGGCTGTCTGGTAAATCCAAAGCTGAAGTATAAAATCAACCGCAAGAATCCTTACGCTCCGGAAACAGGAAAGGAAAATAACCGGGGAACCCTGGAGGGGCAGATGATTTCGGGCAAAATGACCATGTTCCGTCTTCATTCAGATCCGGATGGCAGGCTGAAGGCTTATGTGGCAAATGGGGAGATTCTTCCTGCTGAGGTAAATACCTATGGAGATTACGGCATCTTTGCGGTGAAAGAAATGGAACGTTTTTACCGATATGTTCTGGTAGAACAGCATTTTCCGCACCATGCGGCGATTCTGTTTGAAAATCAGGCAGAGGCCGTGTTTGAGGTACTGCGGTATCTGGGAATTACGTCCATTGGATATAATCAGCCGCAGTCTCTTCCGTATGCGGCAGAAAATCCGTTTTATGATCATGAGGGGTAACAAGTTTACAAATATACACAAAAATACATATTGGAGGTAGAAGGTATGAAGAAATTAGTAGCGGCAATGGTGGCAGCAAGTATGGCAGTTGCATGTGCGGGATGCGGCGGAGGAGCGAAAACAGAAACAACTGCATCGCAGGCACCGGAAACAACGAAGGCAGAGTCCCAGGCAGACACTTCTGCCGCAGCGGATGGCGATGTGAGGGTGATTTCCATCTGTGACAGCCAGCCGGCCTCTTCCCTGATCGGACAGGCCATTGGCGAGTCCTTTGCAAATGCGCTGGCTGAAAAATCCGGCGGAAAGATGAAGGTTGAATATTACCCGGCTGCACAGCTTGGAAATGGAACTACCTGTATGCAGATGGTACAGCTTGGTACTCTGGATATGTACCGCTGCGATGCCTCTGCACTGTATGATTACGGTATTGGAAGCATGGCGGTTCCGTCCCTTCCTTATGTGTTCAAAGATCGTGATGCGGCAATTGAAATGTCCAACAGTGAGATTGGTGACAAGCTGCTCCAGGATATCACAGATGCCAAGGTGGGATTTGTAGGTCTTGGCTGGTATGTAGACACACCAAGAAGCTTTTTCACTGCGAAAAAGGAAGTGAAAACTCTGGCAGATTTAAAGGGTCTCAAGATCCGAAGCGTGGAGTCTAATCTGTATATGGATTACAAGGCTGCGCTTGGTATGAATCCGACTCCGCTGGCCTTCTCTGAGGTTTATACATCTCTTTCGACCGGAGTTATCGATGCAGCTGCAAATACCATGGACTCTTTTGTATCCAACAAGCTGTACGAGGTGTGTAAGTATTTTGTCATGAATAATGGTATGATTCCGACCTATCCGGTTGTTATTTCCGAAAAGACCTGGTCTTCCTTAAACGATGAGGAAAAGGGATGGGTCAAGGATGCTCTGAAGGTTTCTTCTGATTTCTTTGCAAAAGAAGGCGCAGCAAAAATGGATGATCAGATTAAATTCTGTGAAGAGCAGGGTGTTACCATCTGTTATCCGGAAGATGAAGATAAATGGAAAGAAGCATGTCAGGGCGTTACCGATGAGTATGGCGCAGGATATGAAGATCTGGTTGCTCAGATTGAAAATCTTGGGAACTAAAAACAACATTGCAAAAGGATTAGGTGATCAAGGTGAAGGCACTGAGAAAACTGTATGATATCATTTTCCTGGCAGTAGAAGCGTTTGCTGTTATATTTATGCTGGGGATGGTATGCATTGCGATTTATTCGGTATTTATGCGTTATGTCATGCATAATGCGCCCCGCTGGGGCGATGAGCTTGCGCTGTTGTGCATGGTGTGGTTCGGCTTTTTAAGCGCAGCAGTAGCCTTAAAGGAGGATCGGCATATTCGGGTGGATTTATGGAAAGCTGTTTTGCCGCCTAAGGCTTACAAGGTATTGGAACTGGTGGTTCATCTGATCGGATTTGCTGCCCTCTGTGTATTTTTTAAGTATAGTTTACATTTAACGGCCCTTGCAGGCATGACAAAAATGACGGGTTCCAGATTACCGCTGACTTATCTGTATCTGGCAGAACCGGTTGGAATTGGAATGCTGATCGTGGCGATGGCAGGAAGGTTGGGTGAAATCATTGCAGGTAAATAGTTTAGCAATCGGAATTTTATTAGGAGTATTTTTCCTGCTGCTGTTTGCCGGGGTACATATTTTCCTGGCAATCATGACAGCATCTCTGCTCACATGCGCTTATATTGGTGTCGATCTCCAGACGATGACCATGCAGGTTATCAAGGGCATGAACGTCTATTCCCTGATGGCCGTACCGTTCTTTATTCTGGCTGGTGAGATCATGGGAGCAGGCGGTATAACAGACCGGCTGGTTACGCTTTCCAAGACTCTGGTGGGATGGATCCGCGGTAGTCTGGCGCATGTAAATATTGTGGCAAGCCTGTTTTTCGGTTCTATTTCCGGCTCTTCCGCTGCCGATACCGCAACTATTGGACCGATGATGATTCCGATGATGGAAAAGGATGGGTATGATACAGACTTTTCAACCTGCGTTACCATGGCAAGTTCGGTAGAGGGCATGCTGATCCCGCCAAGTCATAACATGGTGCTGTTTGCACTGGCTGCAGGAAATGTATCCATTGCAAGACTGTTCATGGCCGGTGTGCTTCCTGGATTTACACTGGCGCTGGTTCTCTGCATTTACTGTTACATTGTGGCAGTAAAGCGGAATTATCCGAAGGGTGAGGGCTTTAAGCTTTCCCTGGCCATTAAGGCGTTTATCAAAGCACTTCCGGGACTTGGTACCGTTATGATTGTAGTTGTGGGTGTGCTGGGCGGAATCTTTACCGCGACAGAAGCAGCTGCGTTTGCTGTAGCCTATTCCCTGATTGTAGGAATCTTTGTATATCGGGAAATTGCGATTAAGGATGTTCCGAAGATTTTTGCGAAAGCATTAAAGACCAGTGCGATCATCCTGATCTTGATTGGCCTGACCAACTGTTTCAGCTGGCTTGTTACCTACATGAATGTTGCTACCTATGTAACAGAGCTGATCATGTCAATTACAAGCAATAAGATTATCATTCTTCTTATGATCAATCTGTTTTTGATCCTGTGCGGCATGGTTATGGATATGTCGGCGATCATCCTGATCGTTACACCGATCCTTCTTCCCATCACCACAAGCCTTGGCATGGATCCGTGTCAGTTCTGCGCAATGTTGATCTTAAACCTTGGTATCGGTGTGATCACACCGCCGGTTGGAAATACCCTCTTTATCGGAAGCGCAGTATCTGGCCGCAGTGTTGGTCAGCTTTCCAGGGCTATGATTCCATTTTACATCGTTATGGGCATAGCACTGATCTGTGTAACCTATATCCCATTGCTGTCTACATTTCTTCCCAATCTGCTGGGAACCTGATAAAGCTGTAATGAAACTATCTGCCCGACAGATCCTCAGGGACCTGAAGGGCAGATGCTTTTAAAAGGATTTTTTGAGACAGTGAGCAAATATAAAGGAACGAATTTATGAAAATCTTAATTTTAGGTGGAACCGGAGTGATCAGCCGTGAAATTGTAAAACAGGGGCTGGAACAGGGACATGAGATCATGGTTTTTAACCGTGGAAATCACAGAGAAGAGATGCTGGAGGGGATTGAGATCATTCTGGGAGACCGTACCAGAGCGGACGAATTTGCAGAAAAAATGAAAGCGGTGGATGCCGATGTCGTGATTGACATGATCTGCTTCAATGAGCAGGCAGCGAGACAGACGGTAGAGGTATTTGGAAACCGTGTCAGCCAGATTATCGTAACATCTAGCATTGCAGCGTATGACAGGCCCTATCAGAGCTATCCGATCCGGGAGGCGAAAGAAACACTGACGGAAAAACCGGATTTTGCATATGGGTTTAACAAAGCAGAGGCAGAGCGTTACTTACAGGGAATGATGGGAAAACAAAAGGCAGCGATTACCATCATTCGTCCGTCATTAACATTTGGTCCGGGAGCAGCTAATTTTGGAATTCTCAGACAGAACCGCAATGTGGCCAGGCGGATCCGGGAAGGAAAACCGGTTGTTATGATCGGAGAGGGCGTAATTCCATGGAGCTTTACATTTGTGCAGGATCTCGCAAGGGGATTTGTATTAAGCTGCGGAAATGAAAAAACGTATAATGATTATTTTCATGTGACCAATACAGAAATTGTAATGTGGGAAGATCTTTACCGGGCTGTTGGAAAAGCAGTGGGAAAAGAACCAAAGATGGTTTACATTCCAACGGTGCTTCTCAGAGAAATGCTTCCATCCGTATGCGAGCATTTGAATTTTGAAAAAGTGCATTTTTCTGTATTCTGCATGGATAAATTTAAAGCTGCAGCACCGGAATATGAGCCGAAGACAGGTCTTGAAGCAGGAATAAAGGAGCTGCTGGAGTGGTGGGAGAAAATAGATTTTCCGTATGATGAAGAAAAAGATCACCTTGAAGATGAAATCTGCAGATGTTATGAGGAATTCCGTGAACATTTATTAAAACTTGTCTGATGTGGCGTATAAAACAGGAGAGGAGAAAAGCATGGCGAAGATAAAAGTGGGGGTTTTATCATTTTCAGATGGAAGGCAGAGCGTTCACGAAGGACTTACGCCTTATATTGCAGAGGTGGAACAGCAAATCCGTACAGCATTGCTAAAGACTGGCGAAATCGAATTTACCGGACCAGTTCGGGTAATTGCCGGAAATGCACAGGCAAAAGCATATGCTTTGGAAGTAAAATCGGAATTGCCGGATGCAGTAATCTTTAATGTTCCTGTTTTTGCATTTCCAAATTTCTCTGTGATTGCAGCCAGTGTGCTGAAAGTACCGATATTGGTGATTTCAAACATCAATGGCGGACTTCCAGGGCTTGGCGGCCTTCAGGCAGCTTGCAATATGATCAGGCAGTGTGGTTACCACTGTGAAAAGGTCTGGGGAAATATGGATGATCCAGATACAGTGCAGCATTGTATGCATTTTCTGCGTGCAGCCCATGCGGTGACAGATATGACAGGGCAGACCTTTGGACTGATTGGAGGCAGGAGCATTGGCATGGGTTCTGGATCTGCGCAGACGGATGCCTGGCAGAAAGTGTTTGGCGTGGATGTGGATCACATGGATCAGCTGGAGATCCTGCGCCGAGCTAAACTGGTCCCAGAGGAAAAAGTGGAGCACGCATTTTTATGGCTGTCAGGGCATGTGAAGATTGCTTATGACCAGGCGAAGCTTTCGGAAGAATCCTTAAAACAGCAGATTCGATGCTATTATGCAACGAAGGACATTTGTGAGGAAAAAGGATTTGCTTTTGTTGGGGTAAAATGTCATTATGAGCTGAGTGCTTACTACTGTACCCAGTGCCTCTCAGCAGCATTTTTTAACGATCCGTATGACTGGGATGGCCCAAAAGAACCGATGGTATATTCTTGTGAGGCAGATGCAGAAGGCGGCCTGACAATGCAGGTCATGAAAGAGCTGTCTGCACTTCCGGTGATGTTTGCAGATTTCCGTTACTACGCGAAAGAAAATAATCTGTTTTATTTCTGTAACTGTGGAGCTATGTCTACCTGGTATGGAGCACAGAGCAACAGCCCGGAAGAAAATCTGACAAAGGTTACTTTAAAGCCGATCATCCCGAAGTATGCTGGAAAAGGTTGCCACGTAGAATATATTGCAAAAGGTGGCCGGATGACATTTGGACGTATTACCCATACACAGGGAAAATTTGTATTTACCGTATTTACCGGAACTGCAAAAGAAATGCCGGAAAGCATGCTGAAGGAGACCTGTGAACAGTGGCCGCATATGTATGTGGAACCAGATGCGCCTTATGAAAAGATTATGGAACAGTATGAGTGCAATCACATTCATGGCGTAGCAGGAGACTGGGTCGAAGAAATCCGTTATTTCTGTGAATTAGAGGGAATAGAATTCCGGTATGTGCAGTAAAAATAGAAGGCGCAGAGGGGGATACGATGAAAAATAAAATACAGGTGATTGTATTTTCAGAAACCAAGATGCGGGAAGATGTATATCAGGCGCGGAAAAATATCCAGGAGCGGGAACTGAGTAGACATCTTGCGCAGCTGGCTGAGCATTTTGATGTCAATTATGTAGATCACTGTGAGATCAGGAGCAAACGTCAGGGGCTGGAGGTTGCGAAAAAGGTAAATGGCAATGAGGGGCCAGTTATTTTATATATCCCGATCTTTATCAATCCGTCCATTGTAGCCCACACAGCTAAACGGATTCAGAAGCCAATTGCACTGGTTGGTAATCATGCAAAGGACAGCATCAGCCAGGTTGGATTTCTGGCAGCGGCCGGGGCTATGGATCAGCTTGGGATCTCCTACAAGCGGATTCCCTATGACGGAGCTTCCAGGGAAGCCATGAAGGAACTGACAGCCTGGGCTAATGCGGCCAATGCGGCGGAACAGCTGAATGGACAGACCTTTGGCTGTATCGGAGGACGCAGCCTTGGAATCAGTACCGGTACGGCAGACCTGGTACAGTGGGAAAATCTGTTTGGCGTTGATATGGAACAGATTGACCAGTTTGAGATTGCTGACCGGGGAAAGACCGTTTCAGAGGCAGAGATTGAGACGTATCTGGCTTATATTGAGCGTTATTACGGACAAGTCCTTTATAATTCGGAAGAACGGTTTACACGGGAACATTTGAAGAAAATGATTTCCAGCTATCTGGCTACAAAAGCGATTATGCGGGATTATGAGTTGGATTTTGTCGGAATCAAGTGTCAGACAGAGCTGAGTAACCGCTACTGCCTGCAGTGTCTGAATGTTCAGATGTTAAATGATCCATATGATGCGGATGGAAATAAATGTCCGGTAGCCTGCAGCTGTGAGGCTGATGCGGATGGTGCACTTTCCATGCAGATCTTAAAACTGATATCGGGTGGAAAGCCTACTGCGCTTCAGGATATTGCACAGGTTACCAGTGACCGGTTTGTTTTTGCAAACTGTGGTGCCATGGCCTCGTATTTTGCCGGACTTTCGGAAAAACCGGAAGAAAATCTTTCCAAGGTGCATCTAATGCCGCATGGCTTTGGCATGGCAGGCGGAGCGGCAACGCAGTTTGTGTGTGAGGAAGGAATTTTTACCTATATGCGTCTCTTCCGTAAAAATGGAAATTATGAGATGGCTTTTTTTACAGGAAAGACGGTAAAAGAACCGCGGGAGAAAATAAAAGAGTATTCGCCATACCGTCCTACGGCTTTTGTGGAGCATCATCTGGATGTGAACGAATTTATGCGCGTATACAGTTCTAACCATGTGCACTGCGTGGAGGGAGATTATACCGTAGAACTTGAGGAATTTTGCCGGCTGAAAGGAATTACGGCACGTCATTTACAATAAGGATAAAACAAAAACACCAGAGCAGCTGCTCTGGTGTTTTCTTCGCTTTGATTCTGGATTCTATGACCTCATCGGGAATCGAACCCGAGTTTACGCCGTGAGAGGGCGTCGTCTTAACCGCTTGACCATGAGGCCAGAATCGAGGCGACAAGATTCGAACTTGCGACCTCTGCGTCCCGAACGCAGCGCTCTACCAAACTGAGCCACGCCTCGAAGCGACTCCAATAATATATCACCATTCTGGAAATAATGCAAGCACTTTTTTGAAAAAAATTGAAAAAAGTTTTTGTATACAAGAAAAAACACGGTTTTACGCTATTTTATGTAATTTTCTTATTGATAAAAATGTGTCAATATGAGAAAATAAACCTATATTATGCGATTTTGGAGGATTGAGTTATGAGAGTTACGATCTGTATCGGAAGTGCATGTCATTTAAAAGGATCAAGAGAAATTATCCAGCGTCTGCAGGAACTGGTAAAGGAACACGGAGTCTCTGATAAGGTAGATTTAAATGGAGCCTTTTGCAGCGGCAACTGTGTGAATGGAGTCTGCGTGACAGTAGACGGAGAGCTTTTCTCCTT
This sequence comes from Ventrimonas sp., assembly GCF_048380235.1. Taxonomy (NCBI): domain Bacteria; kingdom Bacillati; phylum Bacillota; class Clostridia; order Lachnospirales; family Lachnospiraceae; genus Ventrimonas; species Ventrimonas sp. The sequence goes on from NZ_DBFCCJ010000082.1 coordinate 41,573, forward strand.
AAAGCCGGAAACCACCGATGACTTTTTTGAAAAGGAAATTTTAGGGAGGCTGTAGGTATGGCGATCATTGACTTTAAAGCAACAAAATGCCGTCACTGTTACAAGTGTGTGCGCAACTGCGAAGTCAAGGCCATCATGGTAAAAGACGGGCGTGCGGAGATCATGCCGGAAAACTGTATTCTCTGCGGGCGCTGCCTGCAGATCTGTCCACAGTCAGCCAAAACTCTGGTCAGTGACCTGAGTCTGGTAAAAGGCATGATTGAGGCCGGGGAGAAAGTGGTCATTTCCATTGCGCCATCTTATATGGGACTCTTAAAATACCATACTATCGGGCAGGTGCGCTGTGCGCTGATGCGTCTGGGCTTTACCGATGTTCGTGAAACTGCTGAGGGTGCTGCGCTGGTAACTGCGGAGTATGCGAAGCTTCTTTCGGAAGGAACCAGGGAAAATATCATCAGCACCTGCTGCCCGAGCGTGAACGCTCTGATCGAAAAATATTATCCGAAGCTGATTCCGTATCTGGCTCCGGTGGTTTCGCCCATGATCGCCCACGGACGCATGATCAAACAGCAGATGGGAGCGGATACCAGGGTCGTTTTCCTGGGCCCCTGTATCGCAAAAAAACAGGAGGCGCTGGATCCGCGCCATGCTGACTGTATTGATGCAGTGCTGAATTTTAACGATATCAGCCGCTGGTTAAACGAAGAGGATATTCTCATCGAGGATTGCGAGGATACCCCGTTTGAACGGATGGATCCGCGTGTAAACCGCCTTTATCCGGTCACAAGCGGAGTCATCAGTTCCGTGGTGGCAACACAGTCAAAGCAGGACCGTTATCGCAAGTTCTATGTACATGGAGAGAGCAACTGCATCGACTTATGCCAGAGTATGGTCCGCGGTGAGATTACGGGCTGCTTTATTGAGATGAACATGTGCTCCGGCGGCTGCATCAAGGGACCGACTGTCCATGACCGTTCTATTTCTCGTTTTAAGGTGAAACTGGATATGGAAGAGCAGATCGGACGTGAGCCGGTTCCGGAGCAGGAAACAGCTCCGGTGCTTGAGGCTGTATCGCTGAATAAGGTGTTTTTTGACCGTACCCCCCATGAGCCGGTTCCTTCTGAGGCAGAGATCCGTCAGATCCTTGCCAAGACTGGAAAGATGCGCCCGGACGATGAATTAAACTGCGGCGCCTGCGGTTATCCGACCTGCCGGGAGAAGGCCATTGCGGTTTATCAGAAAAAGGCAGAGCTTGACATGTGTATTCCCTTCATGTATGAGAAGTCCAAATCCTTTGCCAACCTGGTTATGGAGACATCTCCGAATGTGGTCATGATCGTGGATCAGGATATGAAGCTTCTGGAGTATTCCGCGGTGGGTGAGAAGTATTTCGGTAAGACCCGTACGGAAGCGCTTCAGATGTATCTTTACGAGTTTATCGATCCGTCAGATTTCCAGTGGGTATTTGATACTCACCAGAACATTCACGGCAAGAAGGTCCATTATCCGGAATTCAAGCTGGATACCTTGCAGAATATTGTATATATACCGGAGCAGAACGTGGTGCTGGCCACTTTCATTGATATCACAAAAGAAGAAGAGCAGGCCAGACTGGAGTATGAGCGCAAGTTAGATACCATTGACCTGGCCCAGAAGGTCATCCACAAGCAGATGATGGTTGCCCAGGAGATTGCGGGTCTTCTCGGTGAGACAACGGCAGAGACCAAAACAACTCTGACGAAGCTTTGCAAGTCTCTTCTGGAGGACGGAAGCGACAACGGAGGTAATTAGATATGGCAATTACCGTAGATGTTGCTTATAAGAGCTTGAATAAATTTAATGAGGTTCTCTGCGGTGATAAGGTGGAGCTGTTAAAAACAGAGGATTCCAACATCATGATCCTGGCAGATGGCATGGGAAGCGGTGTCAAGGCCAACATCCTGGCGACGCTTACCTCTAAGATTCTCGGAACCATGTTTTTAAACGGTGCCACGCTGGAAGAGTGTGTGGAAACGATCGTAGAGACGCTGCCCATCTGCCGGGTGAGACAGGTAGCCTACTCTACATTCAGTATCCTGCAGGTGTTCCACAGCGGAGAAGCCTATCTTGTAGAATTTGATAATCCCAGCTGTATTTTCATCCGGAATGGTCAGCTTGTGCCGATTCCCCGGAATATCCGGGAAGTGCAGGGAAAGAAGATCAACGAATACCGTTTTCGGGTTCAGAGGGGTGATGCGCTGATCCTGATGAGTGATGGAACCGTCCATGCCGGTGTAGGGCAGCTCCTGAATTTTGGCTGGCTCTGGGAAGATATTGCGAAATACGCAGTGAAGCAGTATGCCCTGACCATATCAGCCATGCGTCTTGCGGCAGCCATCTGCCAGGCCTGTGACGAGCTTTATCAGTACCGTCCCGGGGATGACACCACGGTGGCCTGCATGCGCATTATCAGCGCAAAGCCGGTGCATTTGATGACAGGACCGGCGCAGGATCCGTCGATGGATGAGGAGATGGTGAAAGGCTTTATGTCCGGTGATGATTCCACCAAGCGGATCGTCTGCGGCGGAACCAGTGCTACTATCGTGTCCAGAGTGTTAAAAAAGAAGCTGGATGTGTCCATGGACTATGTGGATCCGGATATTCCGCCGATTGCCTATATGGATGGCATTGAGCTGGTAACGGAGGGCGTGCTGACCTTAAACCGTGTGGTGCAGCTTCTGCGGCGCTATGCGAAGAATGAAACGGTTTCAGAGGATTTCTTCCTGGAGCTGGATAAGCAAAATGGTGCTTCCATGGTAGCTAAAATGCTGATCGAGGACTGCACTGAGCTGCATTTATATGTGGGAAAAGCCATCAACAGTGCCTATCAGAATCCGGGCCTGCCATTTGATCTGGGCATTCGCCAGAACCTGGTGGAGCAGCTGAAGACTGTGGTGGAAGAGATGGGAAAACAGGTAACCGTAACCTATTATTAGGTTTTCTTACAAAATAGAAAGAAAATATAAGAGTTGAACTGAAGCTGCAATGCTTCGGAAATGAGGAGGAAAATTATGGTAACAAATGACGCAACAATCTTACGCATCAAGCATGACGTACTTTACGAGGTAGCAAAGCTGGCATGGAACGGCGAGCTGGATGAGGAACACAAGGATCAGGTTCCGTACACCATCATCCCGGGACCGCAGGCACAGTTCCGCTGCTGCATTTATAAAGAGCGCGAGATTATCCGTCAGCGTGTCCGCCTGGCAGAGGGCAAATGCCCGACCAGCGGCAAAGATTCCAGAAACGTGGTCCAGGTCATTGGGGCAGCCTGTGAGGAGTGTCCGATCGCATCTTACACGGTAACCGATAACTGCAGAAAATGTATGGGAAAGGCCTGCCAGAATTCCTGTAATTTCGGAGCTATCAGCATGGGGGATACCCGTGCCCACATCGATCCGAACAAGTGTAAGGAGTGCGGCAAGTGCGCAAATGCCTGCCCGTACAACGCGATCGCACATCTGGAGCGCCCGTGTAAGAAGGCCTGTCCGGTAGACGCGATTACCTACGACGAGTATGGCGTATGCGAGATCGATGAAAATAAGTGTATTCAGTGCGGCGCCTGCATCCACAGCTGTCCGTTCGGTGCAGTCGGCGCCAAAACCTTTATGGTAGATGTCATCAACATGATCAATGCCGGCAAGAAGGTAGTAGCCATGGTGGCACCGGCAACCGAGGGCCAGTTTGGAGCTGACATTACCATGGCAAGCTGGAAGACCGCGTTAAAGAAGGTTGGCTTCGCAGATATGGTAGAGGTTGCGCTGGGCGGAGATATGACCGCTGCAGCAGAAGCAGCTGAGTGGGCAGAGGCTTATAAAGAGGGGAAGAAGATGACCACCTCCTGCTGCCCGGCATTTGTTAACATGATCAAACAGCATTTCCCGCAGCTGCTGGATAATATGTCCACCACCGTTTCTCCGATGTGTGCCGTTTCCAGAATGCTGAAAGAAAAAGACCCAGAGACGGTTACGGTTTTCATCGGACCGTGCATCGCAAAGAAGAGCGAAACTCTGGATTTAAATATTAAGGATAACGCCGACTATGCCATGACCTTTGGAGAGATCCGCGCCATGATGCGCGCGAAGGGCGTAGAGCTTGAGCCGGAGGAGAACACCTATCAGGAAGGTTCTGTATTCGGCAAGCGTTTCGGTAACGCAGGCGGCGTAACCGCAGCGGTGGTAGAGTGCTTCAAGGAGATGAACGAGGATATCACCCCGAACGTAATGAAGTGCAACGGTGCGGCAGAGTGTAAGAAAGCGCTGCTTCTTATGAAGGTCGGCAAGCTTCCGGCAGACTTTGTAGAGGGTATGGCCTGTGTAGGCGGCTGTGTAGGCGGCCCAAGCAAGCATAAGACCGAGCTGGAGGCAAAGAAGGCAAGAGATCTTCTGATCGGCCAGGCAGATGACCGCGAGGTACATGCAAACTTAAAGAACCTGGGCGTAGAACAGGTGGCAATGCACAGACACTAAATTGCAATTATAGGACGGAACGAATAAAGGTCCGGAAGTGAAAGAGACCGCCTTCCTCTATTTTCACATATCGTTGTTTGCTTGCTCTCACAACACGCGTTCGCCTGCATCGGACTACATCCGCTGCATTCGTACACGT